>JAQXKW010000215.1 GCA_029010655.1 Clostridia bacterium
TCAAAAGAGGCGGAACGGTGAGAATTCCCATAACTAAAAGCATTACGGGCAGGTCGATAATCAGCGAGGCGTTGACGCCCAAAACCGTCTTTCCCGCAGGAATATCAAAGGGGGAGAGCAAGGGGGCAATACCGCTGACAAAAACAAGATTCAGGAAATTAGCACCTATAATATTTCCGAGAGACAGGGCTCCGTGTCCCTTTACCAGCGAGGTAACGGCAGTTACAAGCTCCGGCAGAGAGGTTCCGAGAGCAACAAAGGTAAGGGCTATTACGGATTCGGGAACGCCCAGCTCCTCGGCGATAATCATTCCGTTGTCAACAAGAAGGTCGGAGCCTACGGCAATTAACGCCGCGCCGATTATCAGAAAAACAACCATTATAAGGGTGTTTTTATCTTCGCCGTTCTCCTCGTTTTCGTCAGGGATTTTCGGCATTTTTACGGCAGTTGTAATATTAACTGCCATGTAAACTGCGAAAATAAGGAGGAAAACTACGCCTGTTATACGGTTGAAGCGGCCGAAGGCATAAGCCGATATAAGGTATACCGCCGCCGCACCGAAGAAAAATGCAACAGGTGCGCGAAGTGTTTTTTTATCTACGGGAGCAGGGCGGATTGCAATTGTAAGAGCGGCAATAAGCGCCGTATTGCAAATAACGGAGCCTATTGCGTTTCCGTATGCAATACCTCCGCTTCCCTGAACTGCCGCCGTTGCGGAAACCATTACCTCGGGGAGAGTGGTGCCGATAGACACAACAGTAGCTCCTATAAGAAGCTCGGGAACATGAAACTTGTGAGCAATACCCGACGCGCTGTCTACAAACCAGTCGCCGCCCTTAATAAGCAGGAGAAGCCCCAAAGCGAACAGAATACATGCCGCCGCCATACTGCTGTGAAGAAACGATGCCAAAACGGTAAATAATTTGTCTGTCATTTTATATAATTCCTTTAATAAAGATTTCGATTCCTATAACGATAAGTATAACACCGCCGAGAACGGACGCTTTTCCCGACAGCACCGTGCCGAATTTTTTGCCGATAAAAAGCCCACCCATGCAGATGGCAAAGGTTACAACCCCAATAATTAATGACTCGGTCAAAGCGTGGGTAAGGGGAAGGGAAGCAATGGCAAAGCCTACCGATAAAGCGTCAATAGAGGTTGCAATTCCCTGAACAATAAGGGCGGCAAAGCCCACGGCGGGCTTGTCCTCGCTTTCTTGTCGGCGCAGTCCCTCCCAAAGCATTTTTCCCCCGATGTAGCATAATAAAATCAAAGCTATCCAGGGTATGAACTTTTCAAGGGAAGAAAAAATATCGATAACGGTTTTAACGCATACCCAGCCCAGAAGCGGCATCAGGGTCTGAAAAACTCCGAATACCCCGGCAATAAGACACATTCTGCGACGGGACATTCCGGGCTCGTTAAGCCCGTTTGCACAGGATACGGAGAATGCGTCCATGGCAAGCCCCGCACCTAAAAGAATACTGTTCAGGAAAAAAACTGCGTCCATAAAAAAGTCCATTCATTAAAAAAACGGATACGTTGCCGCACCCGGTAAATTCAAAAAGAAAAAGACCATGTACAGCAAAATTGCCTACATGAGTCTCGCAAATTAAAGCAAGCCAGACCGAAACCGGCCGAGATTGTTGACTTACTGCGCAGTGGTAGCCACCCGCATGCTACTCCCTCAATTTGTACGGACAGTATAGCATATAATTCCTATTATGTCAAGTATTATTGAAGAATGAACATAAAAAAGACGGACAAAATATCGCCCGTCTTTTTGTGAAATCTTTAATTATTTTATGGTGGGAACCTTTTCCTTTTGGATTACGTCGTGGGCGCCGCCCTCAACTATTGATGTGGAGGAAACCAGAGTCAGAACTGCCTTTTCACGAAGCTCGGGAATAGTGAGAGCGCCGCAGTTGCACATGGTGGATTTTACCTTTGCAAGAGACATGGCAACGTTGTCCTTCAGGCTTCCTGCGTAAGGCACATAGGAGTCAACGCCCTCCTCAAAAGACAGCTTTTTGTCGCCGCCCAGATCGTATCTCTGCCAGTTGCGGGCACGGGCAGAGCCCTCGCCCCAGTATTCCTTGTAATAGGTTCCGCCGATGCTGACCCTGTTTGACGGGCTTTCGTCAAATCTTGCAAAATATCTGCCAAGCATAACGAAATCTGCGCCCATGGCAAGGGACAGGGTAATATGGTGGTCGTAAACTATGCCGCCGTCGGAGCACAAGGGAACGTATATGCCCGTTTCATCAAAGTAACGGTCACGCTCGGCGCAGACATCGATAAGGGCTGTTGCCTGCCCCCGTCCGATACCCTTTGTCTCACGGGTGATACAGATTGAGCCGCCGCCGATGCCTACCTTAACAAAGTCGGCACCGCAATCGGCGAGAAATCTGAAGCCTGCGGCGTCAACCACGTTTCCGGCTCCTACCTTTACGCTGTCGCCGTATTTTTCGCGAATCCAGTCAATGGTGATTTTCTGCCATTCGGAAAAGCCCTCGGAGGAGTCAATGCAAAGCACATCGGCGCCTGCGTCAACCAGGGCGGGAACACGCTCCGCATAGTCACGGGTGTTAATACCTGCGCCTACAACGTACCTCTTTGAGGCGTCTAACAGCTCGTTGGGGTTCCTTTTATGGGTGTCGTAGTCCTTGCGGAATACCATGTAGCAGAGCTTTCCGTCGTCGTCGATAATGGGAAGGGAATTGAGCTTGTTGTCCCAGATAATGTCGTTGGCAACTTTAAGCGTGGTGCCCTCTTTTGCCCAAATCAGCTTCTCAAAGGGAGTCATAAACTGAGAAACCTTAGTTGTAGGCTCCATACGGCTTACACGGTAGTCTCTGCTCGTAACGATACCCAAAAGCTTTCCGTGGGAAGTTCCGTCATCGGTAACGGCAACGGTGGAGTGCCCTGTGGCTTCTTTGAGAGCAATAATATCAGCAAGGGTGGCGTCCGGGGTAATGTTGGAATCGCTTGTAACAAAGCCCGCCTTATAGCATTTTGCCCGTCTAACCATATCAGCCTCGGATTCAACGGACTGAGAGCCGTAAATAAAGGATACGCCGCCCTCAGTAGCAAGGGCAACGGCAAGTCTGTCGCCGGAGACCGCCTGCATTATAGCGGAGACCATGGGAATATTCATGGTTATTTTGGGTTCTTCCCCTTTTCTGAACTTAACAAGAGGGGTTTTCAGACTTACGTTTGCGGGAACGCACTCGCTTGAGGAGTACCCGGGAATTAAAAGATATTCGTTAAAAGTATGGGACGGTTCGTTGATGATTTTCGCCATTTCAGCCTCCACTTATATAAAATGATTAAAACAGTCCTGAAATTATTCCGTTTTCGTCTACGTCGATATTTTCAGCCGCAGGCTTTTTGGGAAGTCCGGGCATTGTCATAATATCGCCTGTGAGCACAACTATAAATCCTGCTCCCGCAGACACTCTTACGTTTTTAACCGTAACCGTAAAGTTTTCGGGTGCGCCCGGCTTTGTGGGGTCATCGGAAAAGCTGTACTGCGTTTTTGCAATACACACGGGGCACTTGTCAAAGCCGAGAGCGGTTAATGCGTCTATCTGCTTTTTTGCCGCAGGGAGAACGGTTATTCCGCTTCCTCCGTATACACGGCGCACAATTGCTTCGATTTTATCCTCAATTGTGCCGTCAAGCTCATAGCTGAAGGAAAAGTCGTTTTCCTGTTCGCACAGACGAACAACTTCCTCTGCAAGCTCAACGCCGCCGTTTCCGCCGTCTGCCCAAACGGTTGACAGGCGAACATTAACGCCAAGTTCACGGCATTTCTCGATAACGAGGTTTATTTCTGCGTCCGTATCGGTGGGGAAGCGGTTTACGGCAACCACGCAGGGGAGTTTATACACATTCTTTATGTTGGAAACATGGCGCAGAAGGTTGGGAAGTCCCTTTTCAAGAGCGGAAAGATCCTCGTTTCCAAGCTGCTTTTTGTCAAGTCCGCCGTGCATTTTAAGGGCGCGGACGGTAGCAACAACGACAACAGCATCGGGGCGAAGCCCTGTCATGCGGCATTTGATGTCAAGGAATTTTTCTGCGCCGAGATCTGCACCGAAGCCGGCTTCGGTAACGGCGTAGTCTCCCAGCTTCAAAGCCATTTTTGTTGCTATAACGGAGTTGCAGCCGTGGGCAATATTTGCGAAAGGTCCGCCGTGAACAAAGGCGGGAGTGCCCTCAAGTGTCTGAACAAGGTTAGGCTTCAAAGCGTCCTTCAGAAGCGCCGCCATAGCGCCCACAGCGTGCAGTTCACCTGCCGTGACCGGCTTGTCGTCATAGGTGTAAGCGACAACTATGCGGGAAAGGCGCTCTTTCAGGTCGGTTATAGAGCTTGCAAGGCAGAACACCGCCATAATTTCGGAAGCAACAGTAATATCAAAGCCGTCCTCACGGGGAGTGCCGTTTACCTTGCCGCCCAGTCCGTCAATAACAAAGCGGAGCTGGCGGTCATTCATGTCAACACAGCGTTTCCATGTGATTTTTCTGGGGTCGATGTTAAGAGTGTTGCCCTGCTGAATGTGGTTGTCAAGCATGGCGGCAAGCAGATTGTTAGCCGCACCTATTGCGTGGAAATCTCCCGTAAAGTGGAGATTTATGTCCTCCATGGGCACAACCTGCGCATATCCGCCGCCAGCGGCGCCGCCCTTAATTCCGAAAACAGGACCGAGAGACGGCTCACGGAGGGCAACAACTACGTTTTTGCCGATTTTTTTAAGACCGTCCGCAAGACCGATGGTGGTTGTGGTTTTTCCCTCGCCGGCAGGGGTGGGCGTAATTGCCGTAACGAGAACGAGCTTGCCGTTTTTTCGGGGGGACTCATTCAGAAGATTATAGTCTACCTTTGCCTTGTATTTGCCGTACTGCTCAACGTATTTTTCATCTATACCGGCAGTTTCGGCAATTTCCGTAATAGGCTTCATGGGTATGGAATGGGCGATTTCTATATCACTTAAAATAGCCATAAAAGTCTCCTATTTCTTAAAATATTTTACAGCGGAGTCAAACATTAACATATTATACACTCCCGGGACGTTTTTGTAAAGACCTTTGCCGATTCTTTCGCTGTGACCCATTTTTCCGAAAACTCTGCCGTCGGGGGAGGTAATACCCTCAACAGCGCAGGCGGAATTGTTGGGGTTAAAGCGGATGTCGTCGGTGGGATTCCCGTCAAAATCAACGTACTGGGTGGCAATCTGACCGTTTTTCGCCAGAGTGCTTATCAGCTCGTCGGATGCAAGAAATCTTCCTTCGCCGTGAGATATGGGAACGGTGTAAACATCGCCTACATTTGTTGCGGCAAGCCACGGAGATTTATTTGATGCAATGCGTATACGCACCATTTTTGACTGATGACGGGCAATGGAGTTAAATGTAAGAGTGGGACAGCTTTCGTCCGTATCAACGATTTTTCCGTAAGGCACAAGACCCAGCTTTATAAGAGCCTGGAAGCCGTTGCATATACCGCACATAAGTCCGTCACGCTGTGAAAGCAAACGGTTTACTTCCTCTTTTATCTGTGCGTTGCGGAAGAACGCCATAATAAACTTGCCGGAGCCGTCAGGCTCGTCGCCGCCGGAAAATCCGCCGGGAATAAACACCATCTGAGAGTCGGAAAGTTCCTTTGCAAACTGCTCAACGCTCCGAGCTATATTGTCGGAGGAAAGGTTATTTATAACGAAGGTTTTCACATCTGCGCCTGCGTCAAGCATAACCTTAGCGGTGTCGAATTCACAGTTAGTGCCGGGGAACACGGGGATAAGAACCTTGGGCTTTACGCATTTAACGTGAGGTGCGTTGACGGTATCACGGGGGGAAGAGAAGGCGGGGAGACTCTTTGCGCTTTCCTTTTCAAGGCAGGGATATACGTTTTCAAGTTTACCCTCGTAAAGCGAGTCAAGAACCTCAAGGGAAATTATTTCGCCCTTATATGAGATTTCTTTCTTGTCGGTAATATTGCCTATAACCGTTCCCTCAACGTCATTTTCAACTTCAAGGATAAAGGAGCCGTAACGGTAACCGAAAATAACGTCAGGGGTAAGTGTGCTGTCAAACTCAAAGCCCAGTCCGTTTCCTATGCACATTTTGTATACAGCCTCGGCAACGCCGCCGAAAGCGGGGGTATATGCGGCATAGACCTTGCCGGAGCGGGCAAGAGACGTAACCTTGTCAAAACACTTTTTCAGCGAATCGGGGCAGGGCAGACCGTTTTCGCCGTATTCGGGGGTGATTAAAATCACCTTGTGTCCTGCCTCCTTAAATTCGGGAGATATAACATTGTCGCACTTTCCGGTGGTCACCGCAAAGGAAACAAGCGTGGGCGGCACGTCCAGCTTTTCAAAGGAGCCGCTCATGGAGTCCTTGCCGCCGATAGCGGCAATTCCCAAATCCATTTGTGCCGAGAATGCTCCCAGCAGAGCGGACAGGGGCTTGCCCCAGCGTTTTTCGTCACGTCCGGGCTTTTCGAAATACTCCTGGAAGGTGAGATACACGTCCTCAAAAGAAGCGCCTGCGGCAATCAGCTTTGAAACGCTTTCCACAACGGCGAGATATGCGCCGTGGTAGGGGCTTTTTTCCGTAATATAAGGGTTGTAGCCCCAGGACATAAAGGAGCAGGTGTCCGTGTGCTGTTTTTCAACGGAAATCTTATGCACCATTGCCTGAATAGGGGTGCGCTGATACTTTCCGCCGAAGGGCATAAGTACCGTGCCGGCACCGATTGTTGAGTCGAAGCGCTCGGAAAGTCCTCTCTTTGAGCATACATTCAGGTCAGAAACGAGCTTTTTGTATTCGTCCGTGAAGCTCTCGCCTACTTCTTTTTCGTAGGACGCTGTTTTATCGGGGGCTATGTTTATATGCTTTTCTGCGCCGTTAGAATTCAAAAATTCACGTGAAATGTCAACTATTGTCTGTCCGTTCCAGGTCATTTTAAGGCGGGGCTCGTCGGTGACTTTGGCAACTATTGTCGCCTCAAGGTTTTCTTCCCTTGCAATAGCCATAAAACTGTCAGCGTCAGATGAGTCCACAACAACTGCCATTCTCTCCTGAGATTCGCTGATTGCAAGCTCCGTGCCGTCAAGACCCTCGTATTTCTTGGGAACTGCGTTAAGGTTTATGTTAAGACCGTCCGCAAGCTCGCCGATAGCCACAGACACGCCGCCGGCACCGAAGTCGTTGCACCGTTTTATAAGCGTGCATGCGTCAGTACGGCGGAAAAGTCTCTGAAGCTTTCGTTCTTCGGGAGCGTTTCCTTTCTGCACCTCTGCGCCGCAGGTCTCAACGGAGTGAGCATTGTGCGCTTTGGAGGAGCCTGTTGCGCCGCCGATACCGTCTCTGCCTGTGCGTCCGCCTAAAAGGATTACTATATCCCCGTCAACGGGACATTCACGGCGAACATTTGCGGCGGGAGCGGCGGCTATTACTGCGCCTATTTCCATGCGCTTTGCCGCATAGCCGGGGTGGTAAAGCTCGTCAACAATACCGGTTGCAAGTCCTATCTGGTTTCCGTAGGAGGAATAGCCTGCCGCCGCAGTCTGCACTATTTTTCTCTGGGGAAGCTTTCCGGGAATCGTGTCTGCAACGGGCACGGTGGGGTCAGCCGCTCCCGTAACACGCATGGCGGCGTAAACATAGGAGCGCCCGGACAGGGGGTCTCTGATTGCGCCGCCGATACAGGTTGCCGCACCGCCGAAGGGCTCGATTTCCGTGGGGTGGTTGTGGGTTTCATTTTTGAAAAGCAGAAGCCACGGCTCTGTTTTTCCGTCAATCTCCACGTCCATTTTAACGGTGCAGGCGTTGATTTCTTCCGATTCGTCCAGCTTTTGAAGCTGACCTGTCTTTTTAAGATATTTTGCGGCAATAGTGCCTATATCCATAAGGTTTACGGGCTTTGACCTGCCCAGCGTTTTTCTTGTATCAAGGTATCTTTCATATGCTTTTTCAAGCAGCTTGTCCTCGAATTTAACGCTGTCAACGGTAGTCAGAAAGGTGGTATGCCTGCAATGGTCGGACCAGTAGGTGTCAATCATGCGGATTTCCGTTATGGTGGGTTCTCTGTTTTCGCTTCTGAAATATTCCTGACAGAAAGCAATGTCGTCCGTGTCCATAGCAAGACCGTTGTCCCTTACAAAGTCGGAAAGACCGTCACGGTCAAGAGCATTGAAGCCGCAAAGGGTGGCAACTTTTTCGGGAACGGTGTAGGGAACATTAAGGGTTTCGGGGAGTGCAAGATCCGCTTCGCGGGACTCCACGGGGTTAATTACGTATTTTTTGATTTCTTCAAGCTGTGCGTCGGAAACATCGCCCTCAAGAATATATACCTTTGCGGTGCGTATTGTGGGACGCTCTCCGCATGAGGCAATCTGAATGCACTGTGCGGCGGAGTCCGCCCTCTGGTCAAACTGACCGGGAAGATACTCCACGGCAAAGACTTTTCCGTCTGTTTCCGGGAGGTTTTCCGTTGCAATGTCAAGCTGTACCTCTGAAAAAACGGTTTTTACGGATTCACGGAAAAGCTCTTCTGTGATATTTTCCGCATCGTATCTGTTGAGAATACGAACTCCCGTAAGGGAGTCAATACCCAGCAGATTTTTAAGCTCCGAGTACAGGTTGTTCGCTTCGTTTGCAAGAAGCGGCTTTTTTTCAACGTATATTCTGTATACCATTATAATACCTCCAGAGCACGCTTGCCTATATCGTGTCTGTAATATGCGTTTTCAAATAAGATTTTTTCTGCTTTTTCATATGCCTTGTCAACAGCGTCACGCAGACTGTCCGCCACGGCAACCGCACCGAGAACTCTGCCGCCGTTTGTAAGGAGCTTGCCGTCCGAGAGCTTTGCACCTGCAATGTAAACAGAGTCCTTCAGCTCATCGGGTACGGTTATTTCAAAGCCCTTTTCGTAGGACAGGGGATAACCCTCGGACGCCATAATAACACAGCATGCGCACTTTTCGCTGAATTTTACCTCGGTGTCCTTGAGACAGCCGTTTGTAGTTGCCTGCATAACGGTCAAGAGATCGCTTTCAAGAAGGGGGAGAACCACCTGGGTTTCCGGATCGCCGAAACGGCAGTTGTATTCTATTACCTTGGGACCGTCATTTGTTATCATAAGACCGAAATACAGGCATCCCTTGAAGGTGCGCCCCTCTGCGTTCATGGCGTTTACTGTGGGCAGGAATATTTCCTTCATACAGCGGTCTGCGATTTCCTTTGTGTAGTAAGGATTGGGAGCCACAGTTCCCATACCGCCGGTGTTAAGACCTTCATCGCCGTCAAGTGCTCTTTTATGATCCATTGAGGAAATCATGGGGACGACGGTTTCTCCGTCCATAAATGAGAGAACGGAAACCTCGGGACCCGTCAGAAATTCTTCAATAACAATGTGGTCGCCGCTCTCTCCGAACATTTTGTCCTGCATAATGGAGCGCACAGCGTCCTTTGCTTCTTCACGGGTGTTGGCAATAATAACGCCCTTTCCCAGAGCCAGTCCGTCCGCTTTGATTACGGTAGGTATTTTCGCCGTTTCAAGATAAGCGAGAGCCGCATCGATATTATCAAATACCTCGTATTCCGCCGTGGGAATACCGTATTTTTTCATAAGATTTTTTGAAAAAACCTTACTCCCCTCAATAACAGCCGCATTTTTCTTCGGGCCGAAGCAGGGAATACCTTTTTCCTCCAAAGCGTCAACGGCGCCCAGCACCAAGGGATCGTCGGGCGCGACTACCGCATAGTCGATTTTATTTTCAACGGCAAAGCTTACAATTTTATCAATATCCTGTGCGCCTATATCTATAAGGGTTGCGTCCTCTGCCATTCCGCCGTTTCCGGGAAGTGCGAAAATTTCTTCTACTGATTTATTTTCTTTCAGCTTTTTGATGATGGCGTGCTCACGTCCGCCGCCGCCTACTACCATTATTTTCATCAGTATACCCCGCAATCAGTGATGGAACAGTCTCATGCCCGTAAACGCCATTACCATGCCGTACTTGTTACAGCAGTCGATAACGGCATCGTCACGAATGGAGCCGCCGGGCTCTGCAATATATTTTACGCCGCTTCTCTTTGCTCTTTCAATGTTATCAAAGAAGGGGAAGAATGCGTCGGAGCCAAGCGCCACGCCGTCGCAGGTGTCAAGGTAAGCTCTCTGCTCCTCTCGGGTAAAGGGCTCGGGACGGCGGGTAAAGTATTTCTGCCAAATACCCTCCGCACACACGTCCTCCTCGTTCTGATTTATGTAGCCGTCAATAACATTGTCACGGTCGGGGCGTCCGATTTCGTCCTTAAAGGGGAGGGAGAGAACCTTGTCAGCCTGTCTTAAAAACCAAGTGTCTGCCTTGCTTCCCGCAAGACGGGTGCAATGAATTCTGGACTGCTGACCTGCTCCTACGCCGATAGCCTGTCCGTCGTATGCGTAGCATACGGAGTTGGACTGTGTGTATTTCAGGGTTATAAGGGATATTATCAGGTCACGGACAGCACCTTCGGGCATATCCTTGTTTTCGGTGACAATATTTTTCAAAAGGTCCCGGTCGATTTTGAAGTTGTTCCGTCCCTGCTCAAAGGTTATGCCGAAAACCTCCTTGTGCTCGATGGGCGCGGGAACGTAATTCGGGTCGATTTTTACTATATTGTAGCTGCCTTTTCTCTTGGATTTGAGAATTTCCAAAGCCTCAGGCTCGTACCCCGGCGCGATGATTCCGTCGGAGACCTCACGCTTTATCATTTTTGCGATGGTAACGTCGCATACAT
>JAQXKW010000216.1 GCA_029010655.1 Clostridia bacterium
TTGATACGGTGTTTCAGGTGGGGAAGGGCGGCGTATCCGACGATATGCTCAAAGGTATATCGGACGCCCTTGAGGCGAGAGAGCTTATAAAGCTGAGAGTGCTTGAAAACTGCGATTATTCCCCAAAGGAGGCGGCAGCCGAGATTTCGGAAAAGCTTGCCTGCGAGGTGGTGTGCGTGGTAGGTTCAAGATTTGTGCTTTACAGAGAAAGCAAAAAGAATAAAAAAATAGAACTGTAATGAAAAATATCTGTATAACCGATTCAATGGTTGAAAAACTGAGAGAAAGGGTGAAGCCTTATCTTACGGAGAAAAGGTACGCCCATACTCTCGGCGTTGAAAGGGAAGCGGCGTCCCTGGGAAGGCTTTTTCTGCCCGATGATATAAATAAGCTCAGATGTGCGGCGCTTCTTCACGATATAACAAAAAAGCAGAGTGCAGAAGAACAGCTCGCCCTGTGCCGTGAGCTGGGTATCGAGCCGGACGACGAGGTGCTTGCCGCACCGAAGCTGTTCCACTCAATAACGGGAGCGGCGCTTGCCGAAAGGGACTTTCCCGAATATGCGGATGCCTCCGTTATTTCCGGTATTCGTTGGCATACAACGGGCTATGCGGGAATGACTATGTTTGAATCCATAATATATCTGGCAGACTATATTGAGGATACCCGAACCTTTGAGGACTGCGTGACGTTGCGGAATTTCTTCTATTTAGGACTGTGCGCCGCAGGCTCAGAGAGCGAAAAATATACGGTTTTTTTGAAAACCATGGTATTGTCTTTTGATATGACCGTAAAAAATCTGATTGAGGAAGCAAGCCTTATAGACAGAAATACGGTTGAAGCGAGAAACAGCTTCATTATGAAGCTGCGAGAAACGGAGCGAAAGAAATGAGCGAAAAAAATAAGTTTATAAAAAAGACCGTCCCCCGCCTTGTGGCCGCATTGGTGGCTGTGCTTATGGGGCTGGGACTGTTCGTACTTAACAGATATATAGTTTATAAGCCGGATTCAGGGAAAAACAACGATATAAAATTTACGGTTGATACCAAGGGCGACAAACAAAACGAGGAAATCAAGTTTTCCGAAAAAAGCTTCAATTTTCTTGTAATGGGTCACGACAGAATAGCAAGCCTTACCGACGTTATCCTTATTATAAATTACGATACGGAAAACCAAAAGGTAACAATGATGCAGTTCCCCCGTGACACTTATTTCAGAATAGACGATTACTATTATCATAAGATAAACGGACTTTTCAATTACTGTATTATGGACGCAGAAGCGGACGGCGCAAAGGACCCCGAAGCGGAGGGCCTGAAGCGTACCGCAGAGTATTTTGAAAAGAATCTTGCCATAAAGATTCATTATTCGGCGGTTATGGATCTTGACGGCTTTGAAGGAATAGTTGACGCCATAGGCGGCGTAGATATGTACGTGCCCATGAGAATGTACTATTCCGACCCGTACCAGACTCCCCCTCTGTATATTGACCTTCAGGAGGGCTATCAGCACCTTGACGGAAAAACTGCGGAGCAGTTTGTAAGATACCGTTACGGATATATAACCGGCGACTACGGGCGGCAGGACGCACAGAAGCTGTTCATTTCCGCCTTTATAGACAAACTGAAATCAAGCATAACCGACGCATCAACGGTTGCCGCACTTGCAAAAAATGTAATAACCTATGTTGATACGGATATTACCGACGCGGATATAGTCTATTTCGGCAAGTGCTTCTTGGGCATAGGCACGGAAAAAGCCGTAAGCATGGAGGATATTAAGATGTTTACCATGCCGGGAGACTCCGCCATGTGGAATACAGCGTCCATGTACTGCATGAACAGAGAGTACGTGGCAGACCTTATTAACGAATACTTCAATATTTACGACTTCGATATTCACGATTCCTTTGATAAGGACAGAGTGTTTACCCCCGACGACGGCTCCATACTGGACGAGTTCTATTATGCGGATAAAGAGAACATTTTGTTCACGGAGTATAACGCCGGCGGACTGAAGGAGGACGGACTTAACTAATGAAAATCAGAAGAATTACAGCGATTGTTCTATGCATTTTTACGGTGCTTTCCCTGTTTTCCTGCACGAGAAAGTCCGAAATAGGAAGCACTCCCGATAACAGAAAAGAGCAGGGCGAAAAGGAAAGCGACGGCAAGTATAATTTCCTTGTGCTGGGTCACGACAGAGCCGCAAACCTTACGGACGTTATGATGATCGTCAGCTTTGATACAAAGGAAAAGACCGTTGCCCTGCTTCAGCTCCCCCGTGACACCTACTTTGAGGCGGAGGATTACAGCTACCATAAAATAAACGGACTTTATAACTACTTTATAAGCGAGGCCAAGGAGGACGACAGCAACGACCCCGAGCTTGAAGGGTGCGTAAGAACTGCCGCATATCTGTCGGATAATCTGGATATAAAGATTCATTATTCAGCCGTAATGGACCTTGACGGCTTCGGCGCAATTGTTGACGCCATAGGCGGCGTTTATATGTACGTCCCCTATTCAATGCATTACAGCGACCCCGCTCAGAATTTGTATATTAACCTAAACGAGGGCTACTGTACTCTTGACGGAGACGCCGCAGAGCAGTTTGTCAGATTCAGAAGCGGCTACGTGGAAGCAGACCTTGCACGGCAGGACGCACAGAAAATGTTTATGACCGCATTTGTGGAAAACGTAAAGAAGAATATCAGCATTTCCAATGTGGACGATATTGCAAAAGCGGTTCTGGGTAGCGTTAAAACCGATATGAAGCTTACCGATATAGTAAAGTTCGGAACGGCTCTGCTTTCAACGGACCTTGGCAAAATTACAATGATGTCCCTTCCGGGCGAGTCGGCGTTCAGCGACGGCGCATGGTATTTCGTTATGAACAGAGCGGCGGTAACAGGGCTTATGGACAAGTATTTTAACATGTTTGAAAAGCCCGTAACCGACGAAACCTTTGATAAAGACAGAGTTTTCTGTAACGAGGGCGACCCCGATATGAACGAGGTGTACGAAAAGCCCGCAGAGGAATGCGAAACCGTGGAGCACAACGCCCAGGATATGTCCGATAAGGATATAGACATTGCATTAAAATAGGACATAAAATAGGATAAATAATAGGAGTTTATATGGACGAAATTATTACAACTTCAGACGTAAAGCTGAAAGATAACCCCACCCCCCTTGACATTGCGGAGTTTATAGTTAAAATACTTGATATAAAGAAAGCAAGAGATATAAAGCTCATACACGTTGAGGAAAGAACGATTATTGCGGATTATTACGTTATCTGCACGGGTAATTCCAAAACTCAGATTTCCTCCCTCGCCGAGGAGGTGGAATACCGCCTTTCCTGTCAGGGCGTCAAGGTGCTTCATAACGAGGGCGGCAGAGGAGACACATGGATACTTTCCGATTACGGCTCTGTAATTCTTAACGTGTTCAGCGCAGAAACCAGAGACTATTATAAACTTGAAAAACTTTTCAGCGAAGAGAATAACGTGGATATTTCCGCCCTTCTCACCGCCGAATGATTGGAGATAATATGAAATACGATTTCAAAACCATAGAGCCTAAATGGCAGAAGAAGTGGGAAGACGAGGGCGCCTTCAAAGCCGTTGACAACAGCGATAAGCCTAAGTTTTATGCGCTGGTGGAGTTTCCGTATCCCAGCGGCGCAGGAATGCATGTAGGGCATATAAAGGCGTATTCGGGACTTGAGGTCATTTCCCGTAAAAGAAGAATGGAGGGCTATAACGTCCTGTTCCCCATAGGCTTTGACGCCTTCGGACTGCCTACGGAGAACTATGCAATAAAAACAAATACCCACCCCCGTATAGTTACCGATAAAAACATAGCTAAGTTTTCAAGCCAGCTTAAAAGAGTTGGATTTTCCTTTGACTGGGACAGAGTAATCGATACCACCGAGGAAGGCTACTATAAGTGGACTCAGTGGATATTCAGAAAGATGTTCGATAAAGGGCTTGTTTTCAGGGATAAGGCTCTTGTAAACTATTGCCCAAGCTGTAAGGTTGTCCTCTCCAACGAGGACTCTCAGGGCGGTAAGTGCGACATCTGCCACAGCGACGTTATCCAGAAGTCGAAGGATGTTTGGTACCTGCGTATAACCCAGTATGCAGATAAGCTGCTGGAGGGACTTGATACAGTCGATTATCTTCCCAATATAAAAATGCAGCAGGTCAACTGGATAGGTAAGTCCACCGGCGCATTCGTTGATTTCCCCGTGGCTGGCACCGATGAAAAGCTCACCGTTTATACTACCCGTCCCGATACCCTTTTCGGCGTAACATTTATGGTAATGGCGCCCGAGCATCCCATGCTCGATAAGTATGCAGATAGAATTGCAAACTTTGACGAGGTTAAGGCGTACAGAGCGGAGTGCGCAAAGAAAACGGAATTCGAGAGAACTCAGCTTGTAAAGGATAAAACAGGCGTAAAGCTTGACGGGCTTTCCGCCGTAGACCCCGTAAACGGAAAAGAAATCCCCATATTCATTTCAGATTACGTTATGATGGGCTACGGTACGGGAGCTTTTATGGCGGTTCCCGCCCACGACCAGAGAGACTACGAATTTGCAAAGAAATTCGGCGTAGATATAATCCAGGTAATAAAGGGCGGAGATATTTCCGTTGAGGCATATGCCGGCGACGGC
>JAQXKW010000217.1 GCA_029010655.1 Clostridia bacterium
ATTGTATTGGCTATGGCAAGTGCGGGATTTACGTGCCCTCCCGTGCCGCCGCCTGTCATTAATACTCTCATTTTTCACCTATATTTTCTTTTGATACGAATGCTTTGATATTGACAGAAGTATTCCCATTTCTCCCATGAGTACCACCGTTGCGGAGCCGCCGTAGGAGAAAAACGGCAGGGCAACTCCCGTATTGAATATCATATCTGTTACCACAAGGATATTAAGTAAAGCCTGTATGCCCACCTGACAGGTAATTCCGAAGGCTGTCAGGGAGGAAAACGTATCGGGCGCACGGCGTGCTATTTTCATACCTCTCCATATGAAAAGTCCGTAGAGGACGAGAAGAAGCAACGCCCCCACAAAGCCCGTTTCCTCGCACCATATACTGAAGATAAAGTCGTTCTGCGCTTCGGAAACGTAGTTATATTTAAGATTGCTTTTGCCGAGCCCTGTTCCCAGAAGTCCGCCGTTGCCTATGGCGTAAAGTCCCTGTGTGGTCTGCCACAGCTCGTCAAGCACGTCGGCTTCGCTGTCAAGATATTTTTTAATTCTCTCAAGGGCGTAGCTGTTCATAAGAATGAAGCTGCCGCCGCACACGACGGCAGGTATGCCGTACCAAAGAAGCATGTTCGAAACACTTGCCCCTGACAGAAAGATTATGCAAAGTCCTATCATGGCAAGGATAACCGTTCCCGAAAGGTGCTTTTCTATAAGCACCAGTCCGCAGAAGCCGAACATAATAAGTCCGGGCATTATTATGCCGTGGCGGAGCTTGCCTTTATTGCCCAGTCCGTATATCGTTTCGGAATGCTTATCGATATACCATGCCAAAAGCAGTATAAGCGAAATTTTCGCAACCTCCGACGGCTGAAGGGTAAGGTTTCCGCCCAGAACTATCCATCTCTGGGCAACGCCCCTTGCCGCACCCATTACGAACACCAGAAGCAGAAGCGCAACCGACACCACCGCAAGGGGTATGGCGCACGCCCTGTAAACCGTATAGGGGAGCCATGTGAGAACAGCCATAAACACAGCACCTGCCGCAACGAACAGCAAATGGCGGTATATGTAATACATACCGTTGTCCTTAAAGGTCTGTGCGTTGGGATAGCTTGCGCTGAACACCATAACGGACCCAAGGCTTAATAGCAAAATTATAATAATCAGCATGGGTCTGTCAACCCCGTGCTTTACTCTCTGAATTGTTTTGTCGCCGTCCCATGCCGCATCCTTTTCACGGCGGCGTTCCAACGCAACGCCGCGCACCGCCGTCAGAGCATTCTGCTTTTTCGGGGTGCTTCTGCCGCTTCGGACTACTGCTTTTTTGTCTTTTTCTTCCATATGCTAACCTTTACCGTCAAGTGTTTACAGTCCGAGCCAAGCCAGAGCGCAGAAAGCCGCCGTTACTGCGGAAAATACCGCAACTATGGTAATTTCGCTCCAGCCGCACTGCTCGAAATGGTGATGAATGGGAGCCATTTTGAAAAGTCTCTTACCGCGGGTAAGCTTGAAATATCCCACCTGAAGCATAACGGAGGCGGTTTCCGCAATATACACGATACCGCACACCACGATAATCAGGGGGTTATTAAGGAGAAACGCCGCACCTACGGCAAGTCCTCCCAGAAAAAGCGAGCCTGTATCCCCCATGAAAACTCTGGCGGGATAGAAATTATACATAAGAAAGCCAAGAGCGGCGCCGGTCATAATTCCGGCAACGGCGGAAAGCTGAGTGTTTGCGGACACTAATGCCGCCGCCGCAAAGAATACGGAAACAACAAAAGTAACGCTTGAGGCAAGCCCGTCAATTCCGTCCGTAAGGTTTACGCTGTTCATAATTCCGCACAGCAGCAAAAGCGCCACGGGGTAGTAAAGCCAGCCAAAATCCACGCTTATTCCCGCAAAGGGAATATACATTTCCGTTGTGCTTCCGCAGAGCTTCATGCCGAAAAGGTAAAGAGCCGCCACCACCGTCTGAAGGAAAAACTTCTGAGGTGCGGTGAGTCCCTCGTTCTGCTTTTTGTGGAGCTTCGCTCTGTCATCGATTATGCCGATAAGACCCGAAGCCGTTGCCATGGCGAGGGTAGTTATAAGGGGCGCCGCAGAGGAAAAGCCGTGCTTTACGAAAATATAAATGCACGCAGCACCTCCCACAGCCGCCGAAGCAATAATAAAGGAAAGCCCTCCCATGGTGGGGGTTCCCTCTTTATTCTTATGCCAGCGGGGTCCGATTTCCAGTATTTTCTGCCCCATTTTTTTGCTTGCAAGCACGGGAATCAGAAAATGCAGTATGAGCGCCGTAAGTGCAAACACTGCGACCGCCGCCCCAAAGTAGATGATTTTTGCTTCGTTTTGCATAATGTTTTCAGTTCCTTTTCGTCATTTGCCGAATTTTCTTTTCATAACCTCGGCTATTATTTCTTTCTCGCTGAACGGGAGTTTTTTTCCGTTTACTATCTCATATTCCTCCTGCCCTTTTCCCGCAAGGAGGATTATCTCACCTTCAACTGCGCTTTCAAGGGCGTAGCATATGGCGTCTTTTCTTGAGGGAATGACGCAGGGGTGAAAGTCTTTCGGTATTCCCTCCAATATATCGTCGATGATTTTCAGTCTGTCTTCCGTTCTGGGATTATCCGAGGTGACTATGACCCTGTCCGAATATTTTGCGGCAATTTCTCCCATTATACTGCGTTTTCCCCGATCTCTGTCCCCTCCGCAGCCGAACAGGACGGTGAGTTTTTCGGCGTTTGTCTTTTTTAAGTCCCGGAGAACCGCTTCAAGCGCCGCCGGAGTATGTGCGAAATCTATATACACCGTAAAGCCGTATTTTTCACGGGAAAGCACCCTTTCCATTCTTCCGGGTATTCCCTTTACCCTGAAAATTCCTTGGGAAATACAGCCCGGGGATACCCCCACAGCCGCCGCACAGCATGCCGCCGCCATAGTATTATACACCGTAAAGCCGCCGGGAACAAGGGCTTCTATATTAATTTTTTCGCCGCCGCAGTTTAGGAGGTATCTGGTTTTCTCGGCTGAAAGCCTTATGTTCCCGGCGTCGGATATTCCGAAATTGTATGAAAGGGGGTAAAATCTCCGCCCGTACTTATCGTCACGGTTATAAACAATTATTTTGCATTTGTCTAAAAAGCTCTTTTTCACGGCGAAATAGGATTCCATATCTCCGTGCAAGTCAAGGTGCTCCGGGGAAAGATTGGTAAATATTCCGCAAAAGAAGCTGAGAGCGTCCGTTTTTCTCTGATACACGGCGTGGCTTGACACTTCGATTACAGCGTCCTCTATGCCCTCGTCCCGCATTTTTGAAAGGGCGCCGTACAGGTACTGAGGGTCGGGCGTGGTCATTGCCGCCGGAACGTCGGAAAGCTCGCTTCCCGGAACCGTCAGCTTTCTTTCTCCCGCATAACAGCCCAAGGTGCCTATAAGTCCCACTTTTCTGCCGCAGGCTTCAAGTATGCTTTTAAGATATACTGCGGTAGAGGTTTTTCCGTTTGTGCCCGTAACCCCGAAAAGTCTCATGCGGCGGGCGGGGTCCTTATAGAAGTTGTTCCAGATAATCGCCGCCGCATGGCGCACGTTATCCACCGTCACACAGGGAACGCCGCGGACGGGACGTTCGGCAACGCACGCCGCCGCCCCTTGTAATCGTGCTTCAACGGCGTAATCTGCGCCGTCTCTCTTAGTTCCGCTGATACACAGAAACATGCTGTCCCTTTTGGCAAGTCTTGAGTCGCTGACGGGAGCGGATATTTCCGTATTTTCGTCCGCCCCTGTCAGTGTGTATTCAAGCCCGTACAATAGCTCATATAGCTTCATACTGTCCTCCGAAAGCCTTTTTAATATCTTTCAACTTCCGAAGGGTACCGCCGTCGGTACTCTGTTATATCTTTACAAGCGCACCTCTCCCGTCAGTCGTCCGCCGCATTGGTTAAGACTCTGACCGTAACCTCCACAGCCGTTCCCTCGGGAACCTTTGTTCCCGCCGCAACGGACTGGGACACAATTGTTGCATCCGCATTGGAGGTAGTGCCCGTAATGCTGATATTAAGTCCCGCATTGGTAAGAATAAGGTTTGCCTGCTCCGCAGTCTTTCCTGCAACGTCGGGAACCTCCACCGTATCCTTAGGCGTTTCGCCGCCTGTATACAGTATGATTTTGCCGCCGTCCTTTGCTATTGTGCTTCCTGCCGCAGGAACCTGACCCGTAATCGTATCTCCGCTTCCCACAACTACTGCACGGAGACCTCTGTTAGTAATATCGCTCTTTGCGTCCGTTATATTAAAGCCCGTATAATCTCTTATGCTGATTTCAAGGTCGTTAAGCTCCTCGTCCGTGTACTGGGGCTCATAGCCCAGATAAGGCAGTACGTTTGCCAGAAAATCGGAAACGTAGGGCGCCGCAACGACGCTTCCGTAAACGCTTCCGCCCATAGGCTCATCTACAACGATGATAACTGCAATTTCAGGGTCGTCTGCCGGTGCGAAGGCAACGCAGGAGCCTACTCTCAGGTATGTTTCGCCGGTGGGGTCCTTTGCGTCGATTTTCTCGGACGTACCCGTTTTTGCCGCAACCTTATAGCCCTTTACGTATGCGTTCTTTGCGCCGCCGTCGGTGGCAACGCCCTCCTGAAGAATATCGGCAATGGTTTTGCACACATCTGCGCTGACAACCTGTCTTTTAACATCGGTGCCGTAGCTCTTTATAACATTTCCGTCCTCGTCCGTAACCTCTTTCAGAAGGTGGGGTGTTACAAGCTTTCCTCCGTTTGCCACGGCGGATATGGCGGTCAGCTGCTGCATAGGCGTTGTTTTATAGGTCTGACCGAAGGAATATACGGCGAGAGATACGTTTGAAAAATCGGAAAAGCTGTGATAATAGGTTGCCGCCTCATTGGGCAGGTCAATTCCCGTCACGTCTCCGTAGCCGAAATCTATGAAATACTTATAGAAGGTCTCCCGTCCTATTCTCATAGCCGCCTGCATAAGGGTAGGGTTGCAGGACTGCTGTAAGCCTCTGGCGTAGGTGACCGTTCCGTGTCCTTCTCTCTTATGGCAATGGATAGGTCTCGGATAGCCCTCAACCATAAGACTGCCGTTACAGGTGAACATATCGGAGGGGGAAACCGCCTTTTCCTGGAACGCCATGGCGGTGGTAATGATTTTCGAAGTAGAGCCGGGCTCGTAAAGCTCCGTTATCGCCTTATTCTTCCACATTTCAAAAAGGAGATTGAAATATTCGTCGGAATATGCCTTATCCGCAAGCTCCTTTTTATGGGCTTCGTAATAGGCTAACACCTTTGAATAAAAGTCCTCGGACTCCTTATCGTCGTCGGGGTTTTCCTTGGCGACTTCTTTTTTTGCAAGGGCTTTTGCCGCCTCTGCTTCGTCCTCGCTTCCGGGAAATGCCGCAAGTACCTTTTCGGACAGTTCGTCAAGCTGATAGGGGTCGTTGCAGTCAAAGGAGGGGGCGGTAGCCATGCCGAGGATTGCTCCCGTTTTAACATTCATTGCAATGCCCGTAACTCTGTTTGCCGCCTGGTTTTCGTTAAGGGTCATTTCCAGCTCGTTTTCCAGCATGTACTGGATATACGAATCTATTGTGGTAGTAATATTATAGCCGTTCTCCGGGTCGATATATGTCTCATATTCGAAGTCCATTTCGTTGCTTCTTGCGTCCTGTGCCGTTACGTACCGTCCGCCGGTGCCCTCAAGAAGGTTGTTATAATAGGCTTCAAGCCCGTAAACTCCCACGCCGTCGGAATTGGCAAAGCCTATTACATGGCTTGCCAGATCTCCGCCGGGGTAGTATCTCTTTGTGTCTGCCCTGAGATATATTTCACGGTCAAGCTCATACGTATCTATAAACTCTCTGATTTTGTTTGCGTTTTCCTCGTCTATCTCCTCAGCGATAACCTCGTATCTTCTTCCCTCTTTCGCCGCCTTTTCCATTATTTCGCTGTATTCCACGTCAAGGGTTTCCGACAGAAAACGGGCTATAAGCTGATTTTCGGTAAGGTCGGTATAAACCGTTCCGTCAGCCGAGGTCCATGTTGTGGGATCGACTTTTGTATCGTCCGTCTTAGCTTCCTTGGCGTCTCCTGCGGCGGCCGCCTTTGCCGCCGCTTCTTTTGCCTTTTGTGCCTCTGCCATGCTGTCTATTATATCCTGCGGGGAAATAAAGCACAGGTACACCGTTGAATTTGCCGCAAGAATATTGCCGTTGGTATCGTATATTACGCCGCGTTCCGGGTTTATCTCCGTTTCAACGGTTATTTCGTTCATTACCTTTTCGTGGTAGTAATCGTACTGTATTATCTGCAAATATACAAGCTTTGCCGCAATCGCTATGCCGATGAGAGCAAACACAAGTATTATTACATTCGACCGTGTAACGGTTCTTCGCCTTATTCGCTTTCTCTTCTCCGCCATGGCAGAATCCTTTCAGTATCGCTTATGCTGATTTTATGAAAAGTCCCGTTAAAATATGTTAGTGACAATGGCGGGCTTTCGCCCGCCATTGTCACTTAGAGTGCAGACAAAGCGGTCAGACCGCCAATATAAGACAAAAAATACTAAGTTAATCTTATACCTACAACTTGCAAAAAAACAGACAGAATTATTTAACGTCGGACCTAAAAAATCCAACCTTATTGGCTTTCGGCGCTTTCGCCCTCTGCCGTACCTTTGTACGCCGACGAGCGGCGAAATCACCGAATCTGCCTCCCTTTGTCTTTCTCTTACTGCCTGATGACTGACTTCGTCCTGTCATCAGGCTGTGACAATGGCGGGCTTTCGCCCGCCATTGTCACTATTTATGGGAAGGACTTTCAGTCTATATAATCTCTCAAGGTTTCCCAGTTGCTTCCGAAGGTTGAAAGAAGCGTTGAGAATATTCCGTAATTCTCCGTTTCCTTATCTTCTCCGCTGACTACCTCTACTCTGTCCCCCTCAAAAAGGCTTATGTACTTTGACTCTACCTGATTGCTTTTGACCATTCCGATGTCCTCTGTCGCCACCTGCTCGATGGTACGCACGTCGTTTTTGCGGTCAATATCAAGATAAAGCTGTTCAATCTGTCCCTTCAGCTCCGCACGCTGGCTTTCAAGGGAGGAAATGTCCTGCTTGAAGGAATTGATTTCGGACAGGCTGAAAATTATCATAAGCACTATTGCCGCAACCAAAAGGATTGCAACGATTGCGCTTTTTGATATGGGAGAGCTTTTTACTCTTACTTCGTCGTTTCTGCCTTCAAGAAGGTCGGAAAACCATTTTTTCGACAGAATTCTCGGTGCGGCGGACGCTCTGCGGCGGTCTGCCTCACGCTTTTTGCTTGCCATAGCCTCGGAACCGTCGTATGCTCTCGCACGGATATCAGCCGCTCTCCTGTACGCTTCGGAAAATGCGCCTGTGGAAAAGGGAGTGGTTTTCTCATACGCCGCAACTCTTCTCTGAGCGGCGTCCGTTCTGACAGCGCCTCTTGTGCCGGCAGACGGGCGAGCATTGTTTGAACGGGGTTTTGCGTTTGACTGAGCCTTTGCCCTTGCGGGAACAAACTCCATTGTATCCTCAAAGGGAGTGGCAATTTTTCTTGCCGCCGCTTCTCTTGCGGAGACGGGACGGCGCTGTACGGTCTCACGGCGGGGGTCACAGGCTGCCGCAATTCTTCCGGAATATTTGTCCTTCAGTCTGCCGCAAAGCGGATTTTCTGCCGCTGTGGTTATTCTGGTGCCTGCGTTTGCCATTTTACCGTTTTCCCTTCAATAATCTAAATTTTCTCCGCTACCCTGAGCTTTGCGCTTCTTGCTCTGGGATTGTTTTCGATTTCCTCCGCGGAGGGGAGGATAGGTTTTCTCGTAACCGATTTTACTATGGGCTTTTGTCCGCACACGCACACGGGAAAGTCCGGAGGGCACGTACACGGCTTTTCAAGCCATCTGAAAGTGTTTTTTGTTATTCTGTCCTCAAGCGAATGGAAGGTGATGACCGCCGCCCTGCCGCCTGTGCGAAGGCGCCTTACTGCCGCTTTTATTGACGGCTCAATGGCGCCCAGCTCGTCGTTTACCTCTATTCTTATTGCCTGAAAGGTTCTCTTTGCGGGGTGCTGTTTTTCCTTATATCTTGCCGCCGCAGGTATTGCCCCCGTTATTATTTCGGAAAGTTCCGCGGTGGTTTCGATATTTCCGCCTTTTCTTTTATCGACTATTGCCGCCGCAATTCTTGCGGCAAATTTTTCTTCGCCCCAGTCGCGGATTATTCTGAAAAGATGGGCTTCGGGATAGGTATTCACCACATCCGCCGCAGTTTTCCCGCCGCTTCTGTCCATTCTCATATCGAGGGGGGCGTCGTGCATATACGAAAAGCCCCGCTCCGGCTCGTCCAACTGAACCGAGGAAACCCCCAAATCCCACAGGACTCCGTCTATTTTTTCAATTCCAAGCCCGTCAAGCACCGAGCCTATATCGTTATAATTTGATTTTATGACCGTGGAGATCATTCCGTATTTTGAAAGGCGTTCTCTGCATCTCTCCACGGCTCTGTCGTCACGGTCAAGGCTTATGAGCCGCGAGCCTGCGGGAAGCCTTTTTATAATTTCCTCGGAGTGACCGCCGCCTCCTGCCGTACAGTCAACAAAGATACCGCCCCTTTCGGGCTTCAGAGCCGACACTGCCTCCTCAAGGAGAACGGAAACGTGTGCGAATTCCATATTTCTCCCCTTATCTTATATTCCAAGCTCAAGCATCTGTTCGTTAATATCGGCAAGGAACTTTTCGTCATATTTCTCAAGGGGACTCTTGCTTCCGGGCCACAGCTCAACTCTGTCTCCGCAGCCGATAAAGGTTATGTCTCCGTCAATTCCGGCAAAATCCAGATGATCCTTTTTCAGCATCACTCTGCCCTGCTTGTCAGGCTCCGCCTTTGCGGCGTTTCCGCAGAAAAATCTGGTTATATCCTTAACCTGCGCTTTCGGCAGGGATCTAAGCTTTTCCTGAAACTTTTCCCATTCGGGCATTGAATACGCCGTGAGAGATTTATCTAAGTTTACCGTTATAATAAACGGTGTGCCTAAATCCTCCCGGAATTCCGCAGGGAAAAATACTCTGCCCTTTGCGTCAAGTGTTCGGGTATAATTGCCTACAAGACCGTTTTCAAGCATTTTGTATTTCTCCTTTCTGCGTTGGTTCACCAAAAGTATGAAACGAATATGAAACTCTTCACCACGGTGTGATTATATTATACAATTGCTTAACACAAATTGCAATACTTTTTTTGCACTTTTTTTAATAAATTTTTAATAATTCGTATTATTTTTCGGTATTTCTGTCAATTTCTCCCATAGATTACGCCGTTTTCTACCAATATTCCCATTTTTTGTTATTTCCCAATTGTACGCGAACAAAAACAAAAAAAATACAAATTTCTGCAATTGCAAAAGACGGTTAATAAAAGTAAACATTTATTCATAAAGATAAAATATTATTGAAAAATGCCAAATTCTATGTTATGATATGTGTGAAGAGCAGTAAAATGTAATAAAACGCGAAAGAAAGGATAGGTTATGAAAAAATTAATTTCCGTTTTACTCACCCTTGCGATGATGTGCTCCGTTCTCACCGTCATCGCCTCCGCTCAATCCTTTACCTACGACGATTCCTTCTTGCTGGGCGATGCAGACGGCAGCGGCGCAGTCAATGCCCGCGACTCTCTCAGTACAAAGGCTTATATCGCCGGAGTGGAAATCGAAGGGCTCGGCTTTAATTCCGACGCCGCAGACATTACCGCCGACGGTATAATTAACGCAAAGGATGTATTTTATCTGAAAGCGGCTATGGCAGGCGTTGCAGACCTTGCGGATTTTGAAAACGGCTATAACGTAGCCTCTTTCCTTATCGGCGGCGTCAGCGTCAGTGAGTTTTGCATAATCGTTCCCGAGGGGACTACAAAAGACGACAACATAGATTATGCTTCCACGGAGCTCCGGGACTATGTTGAAACAGCCACCGGCGTCCGTCTTGACATATGTCAGGGCGAGAGCAATGCCACAAAGAGCCACGCAATTATTTTCAACAAAGTACCTTACGACACGGAGCTGGGCCAGGAGCTTGGCTATGAGGGCTACAAAATGACCTTCTCCGACGGAAACCTTAATATTTACGGCACTCTCAGAGGAAACATGTACTGTGTTTACGATATTTTGGAGAAGTATCTGAAATTTAATTTCTATTCCAACAGCACTACTTTTCTGAAAAAATCCAGATGCGTTTCAATTCCTGCGGATATTGACGAAACCTTTGTTCCCGCACTCCGTTTCCGCTTTGCGGGTCAGTCCTTCGGAAAAGAGTCCTTCTATACTCATTATCTGCCTTTGAAGCTGAACGGAACGCAGATGTACAGCCACGAGGAGGATTACAGATACGGTCTTCTCACCGGCCCTCTTTTCATAAACGCTCATTCATACGGCTATTATTGGCAGATGGCAACGGGCTATCAG
>JAQXKW010000218.1 GCA_029010655.1 Clostridia bacterium
CGGAAACCTTATAGTCTACCCCTTCCTTATATTTTACCTTGAACTGTGCGTCGTAAACGCCGGTAACACGGTCGGGAGTATACATAAGCTTGTAGCTTGCGGTGCCGTCCTCGGCTTTAATGGGATATACGGCTTCGTTGTATACGATGCCGCCCTTCCAGAACGGGGAAGTGTACTTTTCCCATTCGTAGCTTGTGCAGTAATAATCGGCGGGCATGGTTGATTCAGAGCCTCCTTTTGCAGCGGATCGTTCATTTGCGGCAGCATTTGCCTCAGCGAGAGTTTTACAGAGAATAACGGAGTCAACGTACATAACGTCTCCCACAACAGCATTATCGAAAACGTCAAGCCGTATGCTGTTTATGTCGCCCGTCCACCAGGAGGAGGAGGAAAGGTCGAACTTTTCCGAAACGAACATTGAACCCTTCGTAACGGTATATTTAACTGATTTTCCCACCGTGGGGAGCTTTGTGGTTCCTGCGCTCAGAAAGATTTCGCCGGTAGAGGCGGCAGAGGACACGGAGGAGGGAACCATGTAGGTGAACACCAGATATTTATAGGTGTCGGCGCTTACCGTATATCCGAAATCAATAAGCACTCTCGGGTCCGTAGCGGGATCCGCTACGGTCATTTTTGCAGTCTCGGTTTCGCTGTCAAATGTGGGGGTTAGGTGATATGCGTGGGACAGATAACCGAGGGAGTCTTCCGTAGAAAACACATAGGAGCCTTCGGAAGGTAGATATTCTTTTGCCTGAGCCGGCATAACTGCCGAAGTCATGAGAAGCGCCGTCAGTAACAGAACGGCAAAAAGTCTGCGCAGTTTCATAATTTATCCTTTCGTTTCCTGCCTTATAAATACAACGTCTTCGTTTTCAATGTCATCGTGAACGGTAAGTGTGTTTTTCCCCAGCTTGCATTTTTGGTCAAAGGAGTACCCGTCGGAGGTTATTGTTATAACACCGTTTGAATAAACGTAGGTGAAATCACGGTCAAAGGAGCCGTCGGAGGCGTATGACCTGCCTGTGCCGTCCTCGTTGAACTGATAGTAAATGTCAACGTATACTCTTTCGTCAACGATAACTTCCGTAATAGCGTCACGGTATTTGCCGTTTAACTCGTATTTCCACAGCCCTACTATGCTTTCCCCGTCCGTCTCTTTTTCGCCGCAGGAGCAGAGAGAAAAGAGCAGAGCCGCCGTGACAAATACGCAAATAAATTTTTTAATCATACGTTAAAGAGGAATTCCACCACGTCGCCGTCGTTCATAACGTATTCCTTGCCCTCGCTTCTGAGAAGACCCTTTGCTTTAGCGTTGGCAATGGAGCCGCAGGCGACCAAATCGTCAAAGGAGACAACCTCGGCACGGATAAAGCCTCTCTCAAAGTCGGAGTGGATTTTTCCAGCCGCTTGCGGTGCCTTCGTGCCCTTCTTAATAGTCCATGCACGGACCTCCTTGGGACCGCCCGTAAGGTAGCTGATAAGTCCCAAAAGGGAATATCCGGCGGTTATAAGCTTGTCAAGTCCTGATTCCTCAATTCCCAAATCCTTTAAGAATTCCGCTTTTTCCTCGGCGTCAAGCTCGGCGATTTCCGCTTCGATACCGGCGCAGATGGGAATAACCTCGGCGCCCTCCGCCTTTGCGGTATTAATTACCGCCTTGAAATATTCGTTATCGGGAGAGGGGGACGCCGCCTCGTCCTCGGAGAGGTTTGCGGCGTAGATAACGGGCTTCATGGTAAGCAGACCCACCTCGTCCATAATAGCGGCTTCTTCCTCCGAAAGCTCGGTCTGCCTTGCGGTTTTTCCCTCGGAAAGGGTGGCGTAAACCTTCTTGTAAACTGCCACGTTTTCCGCTAAGCTCTTGTCGCTTTTCATAAGCTTTTCCGTCTTGTCAATACGCCGCTCAAGAGTTTCCATATCAGAAAAAATCAGTTCAAGATTAATAGTTTCAATGTCTCGGGCAGGGTCAACGGAGCCGTCCACATGAATAATATCGCTGTCGTCAAAACAGCGCACAACGTGAACAACAGCGTCAACGTCTCTGATGTGAGACAGGAATTTGTTGCCCAGACCTTCTCCCTTTGAAGCGCCACGTACAAGTCCTGCAATGTCAACAAATTCAATAACGGCGGGAGTGTATTTCTGCGGGTTATACATTTCCGCCAGCACGTCAAGCCTTTTGTCGGGTACTGCCACAACGCCCACATTGGGGTCAATGGTGCAGAAAGGGTAGTTTGCAGCGCCCGCTCCCGCACCTGTTATGGCGTTGAATAAAGTGCTTTTTCCCACGTTGGGAAGACCGATAATACCGAGTTTCATAGAATAGTACCTTTCGTAATTGCAAAATGCCGCAAAGGCATTTTTGCACATAAATATCATTATACTCATTATACCAAATTATTTGTCGATTGGCAAGAGCTTTTGAACAATACTTGAAATAAATGTAAAAACATTAAAAAATAATAAAAATCTATATACAAATCAGAGAAATTGTGGTATTATTACATTGAATTAATGTAAAACGTGCAAAAAAACAGAAAAGGAGAACAAAATGAGTACGAAAATACTTGTTATAGACGATGACCCCAATATCTGCGAAATGGTGCGTCTTTATCTCGAAAACGAAGGCTACGAAATAAAAACCGCCGCAGACGGTGTTGAGGGCGTAACCGCTTTCAAGCTCTACGAGCCCGACCTTGTACTGCTTGATATTATGCTCCCGAAAAAGGACGGCTATCAGGTGTGCAGGGAAATCAGAGAGATTTCCTCAAAGCCCGTTATTATGGTTACGGCAAAGGGCGATGTTTTCGATAAGGTTCTGGGTCTGGAGCTTGGCGCCGACGACTTTGTGGTCAAGCCCTACGACATGAAGGAGCTTTCCGCAAGAGTAAAGGCGGTTCTCCGCAGATACAGCTCACATGACGGTCAGCACGACGACGAGGTTATCAAATTTGAAAACATTGAGATAAGCCTGCAAAAGTACGAGCTGAAGCTGAATGGAAAGCCTGTTGATATTCCTCCCAAGGAACTGGAGCTGCTCTATTTCCTTGCGTCAAACTTTAACAGAGTGTTTACCAGAGACCAGCTTTTAGATAAGGTTTGGGGCTTTGACTATCTGGGAGACTCCAGAACCGTGGACGTCCATGTAAAGCGGCTTCGTGAAAAGCTTGAGGGTGTTTCGGATAAATGGGTGCTGAAAACC
>JAQXKW010000219.1 GCA_029010655.1 Clostridia bacterium
GACGCAAAGGTGTATACCGACTACAAGGAGCTTCTTGAAGACAAGACCATCGACGTGGTGCATGTGTGCACTCCCAACCGTTCCCACAGCTTCATCACCGTTGACGCTCTTGAGGCAGGAAAGCACGTAATGTGCGAAAAGCCCATGGCTATCAACGCAACAGAGGCAAAGAAAATGGTAGACGCGGCTCGCCGCACCGGCAAGAAGCTGACCATCGGTTATCAGAACAGACAGAGAAACGATTCTCTTTACCTTAAGAGAGCGGCAGATGAAGGCGAATTCGGTGATATTTACTATGCAAAGGCATTTGCGGTTCGCCGCCGTTTCGTTCCCACATGGGGAGTTTTCCTGAAGGCTGACGAGCAGGGCGGCGGTCCTCTCATCGACATCGGAACCCACGCTCTTGACCTTACCCTGTGGACCATGGATAACTATAAGCCCAAGTACTGCGTAGGTACATCCTACTCCAAGTTCCGCTATCAGACCGAGACCGGCAACGAGTGCGGCGACTGGAATCCCGACGAATTCACCGTAGAGGATTCCGCTTTCGGCTTCGTAGTAATGGAAAACGGCGCAACTATAAGCCTTGAGTCCTCATGGGCGCTGAACACCCTTGAGGTCAGAGAAGCACAGACCCTGGTTTGCGGTACCAAGGGCGGCGCAGATATGATTCACGGACTGCGCTTCAACACCGTTGAAAGAGGACGCCAGATCACAAAAGAAATCAACCTTTCCTCCGGCGGAGTTGACTTCTTTGCAGGCTCCATCGGCGCCGGTTCTCCTGCTGAGAGAGAGGCATACCAGTGGATTCGCGCCGTCAAAGAGGATAAGGATCCCTGCGTTCTTCCCGAGCAGGCATACTGCGTAACTCAGATACTTGACGGTATTTACGAGTCCGCAAAGACCGGAAATATCGTATTTCTTGATAAATAATCAGTTTACTGGAGATAAAGCATGAAACTTTGTGTACTTGCGAACCTTTACGGCGAGCTGTCCCTGGAGGACACTCTTAAAAAGCTGAAGCCCATGGGCGTTCAGGCAGTAGAAATAGGCGCAGGCGGCTTTCCCGGAAAAGCCCACTGCGACCCCGAAGTGCTTCTTGCGGATGAAAAGAAGCTGGAGGAATGGAAATCTCTCTTTGTAAAGTATGACATAGAGCCGGCGGCTCTTGCCTGCCACGGAAATCCCGTTCATCCCGATAAGAAAATCGCACAGATGTACGATAAGGATTTCAGAAACGCCGTTCTCCTTGCGGAGAAAGTCGGCGTTGATACGGTTGTTGCCTTCTCCGGCTGCCCCGGCGGCTGTGCCGAGGATAAAACGCCTAACTGGGTAACCTGCCCCTGGCCCGACGATTTCCTTGCAATCCTTGAATATCAGTGGAACGAGGTTCTCATTCCTTACTGGAAGGAAGCGGGAGCGTTTGCAGAGGCGCACGGCGTGAAAATCGCATTTGAGATGCACCCGGGCTTTTGCGTGTATAACCCCGAAACGCTTATGAAGCTGAGAGCGGCAGTAGGCCCCGTTATCGGCGCAAACTTCGACCCGTCCCATCTGGTATGGCAGGGAATAGACGCAGTTGCGGCTATAAGATACCTGGGAGACGCAATTTATCATTTCCACGCAAAGGATACGAAGATAGACGCGCTGAATACCGCAAGAATCGGTGTGCTTGATACCAAGCATTACAGCGACGAGGTCAACCGTGCGTGGGTGTTCCGCTCCGTGGGCTACGGCCACGATATGCAGTGGTGGAGAGACGTTGTGTCTAACCTCCGTCTTGTGGGATATGATAATGTTATGTCCATTGAGCACGAGGACAGCCTCACCTCTATTGACGAGGGACTTTCAAAGGCGGTTGCATTCTTAAAGGACGCAATTCTCTTTGACGGAAAGCCCGGCAAAATGTCCTGGGCGTAATAAGTAATAATTAAAAATGAGCGGTCGCATTAATGCAACCGCTCATTTTTCAGCCGCTAGCCGCTAGCCGCTAGCCGCTGTCTTTCCTACCTTTCAATAATGTTGATTGCCTCAAGTCGGTCAAGAAATTTTCCCACATCTCTTTTGGCGCCGTCACGGTCAATGTCGTAAACCTCCGTCACCACGTCAAGTAAAGCGTCCTCGGAACGGTTTTTTTCAAGCTGACGCCAGATAAAT
>JAQXKW010000220.1 GCA_029010655.1 Clostridia bacterium
CTGCCCGTACACAGCTTTTTTACAAAAGCGGGTGCGTTTTCAAAAACCTTTGAAGCTTTATCGCCGCTCCTTATAATTTCAGCCGCCGCACCGAGAGAGCCGGAAGCGAGAGTTGCAGCACTTTTCAGCATTTTTTCGTCAACGGCTTTGAATTCCGGGCTGTTTTGCAGATTCTTGAAAATAATATCCGGAGAAAACAGCTCCATTCTGAGGGTGACCGCACGGCTTCGTACGGTTTCCAGAAGCAAAGCGGAATCGGTTGTCAGAAGCAAAAAAACCGCATAGGAGGGAGGCTCCTCCAGGGTTAAAAGCAAAGCGTTTTGGGCGGCGGGGGTCATTTTCTCCGCCTCCTCGATTATGTAAAACTTATAATCCGAATTTTCGTTGGGACTGTAATAAACCGTTTTCAGCATTTGTCGTACTGAGTCAACGGAAACGGTGGCATTTTCGCCTTTGTTAAGGTAATATATGTCAGCAAAAAAACCGTTTTTGATTTTTTTGCAGTTTTCGCATTTTCCGCAGGGAACATCCCCCGATTTTGCCGTGCAGACAAGCCCGTTTATCAAAGCCCGGGAAAAGGTGTGCCTGCCGCTTTTTTCGGGACCTTCCACAATATATGCGTGACTTACGGTATTCCCCAAAATATCTTCCGTCATCAGCGCCTTCAGCTTCTCATTTCCAATGAGAGAAGGGAAAACATCAGCCAATATTCTACCCCCTTCAAACAATACTAAACGATTATACCATATTGTTTTTGACTTGTCAAACATTTATACGGGAATTAAAAATAAATCCGCACAGACTATTAACAGCTTGCCGAAAGAGAGAAAGCCGTGAAAATAGGTCTTAAATTTTCAGTTTTTGTTTTTGCCGCTGCAATTGTTGTCGGAATGGGAATTTACGGATTTAAGTCACTTGCCGAAATAGGGGATATTATAGGCGATTGCGGAAATAACGGTATTTTTACAGACGCAGAAAATAAAATCGTGTGTATAATCGGATGCAAAAAGTCAGATTTTTGTATAAATAATAACTGTTTTTTGAAATTATGCGGTTGCATAAAATTTTCAAAAACGGATTATTTAGGCGACTGCTGTATAATGAAAAGCGAAAACAGACTTCTTGTGGCTTCCGTTAGGTATTCTGCTCCCGTTTTCTATTCTTATTCATGCGCTCCCAAAGGAAGACTTCATACAAGGTCGGAATGTATAAAAGCCGCCGAAAAAATCGCAATTGAGTGTATTCCCGACACAGCATCGGGAAAAGGAAAGCCGAATGTTAAAGGAACAGTAACCGACGGATTTACTGAAAGGATAACCTTTGTTTTTGACGGAAAAACCGAAAGAGAGGTGACTGTGGGTATCAGATACGATACTCTTAACGCCGTTTATTTTGACGCAAGGCAGATTTATTTCAAGTAATTATATTATTTAACATTTTTTTCTTGAACAACTGCAAAAAATATGGTATACTGAGCTTTGAAATAATTCTTCGGGGCGTACCTTTATGAAAATAGGCTTGATAGGCTTCGGCGGCATGGGGAAAACTCATGCCTACGCCGTTAATAATCTTAAGTATTTTTATTCTCCCGTGGGCTTTGATGCGGAAATAGCAGGCGTTTGTTGCAGAAATTTTGAGAACGCCCGCAATGCCGCAGAAACCTACGGTCTCGGAAAAGCATATAAATCCCTTGATGATATGCTTTCCGACGACAGCATTGACATTATCGACATATGCACCCCCAATGTTTTTCATTACGAAGAACTGAAAGCGGCAATAAATGCGGGAAAGCACATATACTGCGAAAAGCCCCTTTGCACAACGGCATCGGAAGCCGCTGAAATTGCGGCTATGGCAAAGGAAAATGGGCTTGTTTGCGCCGTCGTGTTTAACACAAGATTTATGCTCCCCGTCATGCGTGCGAAAGAGCTTATAGACGCGGGGCGTATCGGAACTCCCCTTAGCTTTTGCGGACGGTTTTATCACAGCAGTGCAACGGAACCGGGTAAAAACGCCGGCTGGAAGCAAAATAAGGACATTTGCGGAGGGGGCGTGCTTTTTGACCTCGGCTCTCACACAATTGACCTTATCAGGTGGCTGTGCGGAGAATTTGAAAGCGTTTCGGGGCTTTATCAGATAGCGTACCCTGAGCGGTTGGGACAAAACGGCGAAAAATGGAAAACCAATGCGGAGGAAGCGTTTTACATGACCGCACGGCTTAAAAACGGAGCATGCGGAACAATCAGCGTGGGAAAAATAATGCCCGGCACAAACGACGACCATTCCTTTGAAATCTACGGCACTTGCGGCAGCGTAAAATTTAATCTTATGCAGCCCAATTTCCTTGAGTTTTACGATTCCACAAAGCCTGAGAGCGAGCGAGGCTTTACAAGAATAGAATGCTGCGGCAGATACCCCTCTCCCTCAGGCGTTTTTCCGGGGGTCAAGGCTCCCATAGGGTGGCTCAGAGGACACGTAGGTAGCATGTATAATTTTCTAAGCAGTGTAGAACATAAATCAGAGCCTTCTCCCTCCTTTGAGGACGCCGCAAGAGTTCAGCTTATTATGGAAAAAGCATATATTTCCGCAGAGAACGGAACGAGAGAAACGGTATGACGGATTCATATATTAAAATTATCGGGCTCTGCGGCAGAAGCGGCTCCGGAAAAGGCTATGTTTCAAAAATATTTGCCTCCTTCGGTATTCCCTCTGTTGACACCGATAAAATTTACGGGGAAATAGTTTCAATGAAGGACTCCCCGTGCCTTAAAGAGCTGTACCGTGAATTCGGCGGAGATATAATAACCGAAGAAGGTACCCTTGACAAAAAGGCGCTTTCCGCCATAGTGTTTTCTGATGATAAAAGACTTCAAAAACTCAATTCAATAACTCACAAATATATTTTGGCAGAGACCGAAAAGCGCATTGAGGAATTGAAAGGAAACGGTGCAAAAGCGGTCATTATAGACGCACCCGTGCTTTTTGAGAGCGGCTTTCATAGGCTGTGCGACCTTTGCGTTTGCGTTACCTGCGGAACGGCACTTTCCGTTAAAAGAATTACACAGCGTGACGGTTTAGACGAAAAAAGTGCCGAAAAAAGGCTTTCCTCACAGCTTTCCGAGAAAGAGCTGAGAGCGCTCTGCGATTATGAAATAGTAAATGACGACATAGAAGATCCGATTTCGCAGGTAAGAGACTTTATAAAGTGCCGACTGTAAATAAGGGAGTAAGATGAAACATAAAAAAGCAATAGTCCGCAGTATCGTAATAATACTGATACTTGCGTTATCCGGCTTGTGCGGATTGGCTTTTCAAACGGTTCTCGATAAAGTCGACCGTGTGAATTATCCGCAGGAATACAGCGAATATGTAACAAAATACGCTTATGAATACGGTATTCCCGAATATGTGGTGTATTCGGTGATGAAGGTTGAGAGCGGCTTCGACTCCGGCGCCGTCTCGGAGGCGGGGGCAATAGGTCTTATGCAGATGATGCCCGACACCTTTAACTGGCTCACCTCCATGCGGCAGGAAAACCTTGACAGCGCATTGCTTTACGACCCGGAAACAAATATTAAATACGGCACTTATTACCTTTCGTATCTGTACGTGCGGTACGGCTCGTGGACTGAGGTTTACGCCGCATATAACGCAGGTCAGGGGAAAATCGATGAGTGGCTTGAGTACGATTCGCTGACGGATCAGAACGGTAAGCTGGAGAAAATACCGTACAAGGAAACAGCAAACTATGTAAAAAAGCTGGAAAAAGCAAACGAGACTTATAAAAGACTTTATTACTGAACCGAAAGGAGCTTATTATGGAAAAAGAAAATAAAACAGAAGCTGAGATTCTTGCGGAAAAACTGCTTTATAAAAAGCCCTCCGCTTTTGAAAAAATGAGTGAGGAAGAGCTGACGGCGGCACAGGAATATGCCGTTGGCTACTCTGATTATCTCTACCATTCAAAAACAGAAAGGGAAGCGGTAAAGACTTCCGTAAAAATACTGGAAAACGCAGGCTATGCCGAGTATAAGCTGGGCGACAAGGTTGCAGTCGGCGGAAAATACTATCTTAACAATAGGGAAAAGGGGCTGTTTGCCTTTACGGTTGGCACGGAAAGCATTAACGATGGTGTTCGCGTGCTTGCCGCTCATATAGACTCTCCCAGACTTGACTTAAAACAGCATCCCCTTTATGAGGACGGCGGTATAGCATACCTTAAAACCCATTACTACGGCGGCACACGCAAATATCAGTGGCCCACGCTCCCGCTTGCACTTCACGGAGTTGTAACAAAACGGGGCGGTGAAACCGTTGAAGTAAATATCGGCGAGGACGAGGGAGATCCCGTTCTTGTTATAACCGACCTTGCCCCGCACATTGCAAAAGAGCAGGGGAATAAAGCTCTCAATACTGCTTTTAACGGCGAGGTGCTGAACATTCTTGTCGGAACCGTACCTTTGATGGAGGACGGAAAGCCTGCCAATGTGGAAAATGCCGTAAAGCTCAATATAATGAAACTGCTAAATGAAAAATACGGCATTGTTGAAAGCGATTTTATGTCCGCCGAGTTATGTACCGTTCCTGCGGGAAAGCCTGTGGATATAGGACTTGACAAGAGCCTTATCGGCGCCTACGGACATGACGACAAGGTGTGCGCATATCCTGCGCTTACCGCTCTTACGGATAACGAATGCACAAAGCATACGGTTATCTGCGCCCTTGCAGACAAGGAGGAGACGGGAAGCGACGGTATTTCCGGCATGCAGTGTACTCTCCTTTCGGAGCTTATAGACGAGATTGCAAAGGCTCTGGGCGGCAACGGCAATATATGCCGTCACAACTCTCTGTGCCTTTCCGCAGACGTTACCGTGGGCTATGACCCCAATTATCCCGAGGTGTTTGAAAAGAGAAACTCCGCATTGATGAACTGCGGCGTGGCAATTGCAAAATATACGGGCAGCGGCGGTAAGTATTCCACAAACGACGCATCAGCAGAGCTTGTGGGCAAAATTCGGGATATGCTGGACGACGATAATGTTCTGTGGCAGACCGCAGAGCTTGGCAAAATAGATGTAGGCGGCGGCGGAACCGTTGCAAAATATATTGCAAACCATAACATTGAGACAATTGACGCAGGCGTTCCCGTTCTGTCAATGCACTCACCCTTTGAAGCGATTTCCAAATACGACCTGTATTCCACCTATAAAGCATTCCTTGCATTCTGTAAGTAATATATGACCGAAAGACTGAAAGAAGTTAAAAAAAGATACCTTGAGATTGAGGCGTCTCTGGCACGTCCCGAAACTCTGTCCGATAACGAGCTTTATGTTAAGCTCATGAAGGACTATAAGGACATGACGCCTCTCATTGAAAAATACAGCGAATACGAAAAGGCTGAAAAGGAGCTTTCCGACGCGGCGGAAATGATGGAAAGCGAAACCGACCCCGAAATGAAGGAAATGGCAACCGCAGAGTATTATGAGCTTCGGGAAAGGCTTCAAAGCCTTTCCGAGGAGCTTAAAATTCTGCTCCTGCCCAAGGACCCTAACGACGATAAAAACGTAGTTATGGAAATAAGAGCGGGAGCAGGCGGTGAAGAAGCCGCCCTGTTTGCAGGGGTGCTTTTCAGAATGTACTCCATGTATGCGGAACGGAAAAAATTTAAGCTTGAGGTAATGTCCGCAAACGAAACGGAGCTTGGCGGCTATAAGGAAATAACCTTTACCGTTTCCGGCGAGGGAGCGTATTCAAGACTGAAATACGAATCCGGCGTTCATAGGGTACAGCGTGTTCCCGAAACAGAGTCCCAGGGCAGAATACAGACCTCTACCGCCACGGTGGCGGTCCTTCCTGAGGTTGAAGACGTAAAAATCGAGATAAACCCCGCAGACCTTGAAATCGAATCCTGCAAATCAAGCGGAGCGGGCGGTCAGCATATTAATAAGACTGAATCTGCCGTGCGAATTACCCACAAGCCCTCGGGAATTGTTGTAGAGTGCCAGGAGGAAAGAAGCCAGTTCAAAAACAAGGACAAGGCTATGAAGCTTCTTAAAGCAAAGCTTTATGATATAAAACAGAGGGAGCAGAACGACAAAATTGCAGGAGAACGCCGCTCTCAGGTGGGTACAGGAGACAGAAGCGAGCGAATAAGGACATATAATTTCCCGCAGGGGCGAATTTCCGACCACAGAATTTCCCTGACGCTCTACACTCTTGAAAGCTTTGTAAACGGTGATTTGGACGACGTAATAGACGCTCTTGCAACGGCTGATACCGCAGAGCGCTTGAAAGGCAGTGAAGCCCATGAAAACTGAGTTTGTGAGGCTTTCGGAGTGCGGCGACGAAGTATTTGAAGCTGCGGGGAAAATTATCCGTGAGGGCGGTCTTGTGGCTTTTCCCACAGAAACCGTTTACGGCCTGGGCGGCAACGCCTTTGCGCCCGACGCCGCAGAAAAAATTTTCAGGGCAAAGGGAAGACCCTCGGATAACCCTCTTATAGTCCATGTTTCCACCCCCGAAGAAGCCGAGAGCTTTGCCTATACAAACGATACATACTATAAGCTGGCAGAGAGCTTTATGCCCGGTCCCTTAACGGTTATTTTGCCGAAGAAGGACATAATACCCGATACGGTTACGGGCGGACTTGACAGCGTAGCCGTCAGATGCCCCGAGCATGTGGCCGCAAGAAAGCTGATAAGTGCGGCAAAGGTGCCCGTTGCCGCCCCTTCCGCAAACATATCCGGCTCACCTTCTCCCACAACTGCGGAGCATGTCAGGGCGGATATGGACGGAAAGATTGATATGATTTTAGACGGGGGAGAATGCAGAATCGGCGTGGAGTCAACAGTTATCCGTCTTGAAAAGGACGGATGCACGGTGCTCCGCCCGGGGGAAATAATACCCCGTGAGCTTGCACGTGTTTTAGGAAACGTGTACGTAGCAGACGCAGTATGCGACCCGTCGTCGGCAGGGGATAAGCCTCAGTCTCCGGGTATGAAGTATAAGCATTATGCGCCGTCGGTGCCGCTTGTGCTTTTGGACGGCGACGACGCTTCCTTTGCGAAATATATAAAATCAGCTAAAGGAAAACGGGCAGTGTTTTCCTATACGGAAAACGTAAATGATTACCCCGATGCCGTTGTCTTTGACATAGGCTCAAAATCAGACCCGGCGGAGCAAATGCACAGGCTTTTTAAGCTGCTTCGCAT
>JAQXKW010000221.1 GCA_029010655.1 Clostridia bacterium
ATGACGAAAATCACCTACGGAAGCGCAACGGCAAGAGAGCTGAGAGCCGTGGCGCAGACCGTGGCGGTACTGCCGAAAATAAAATCCATGCTTGAGGGCACCGAATCGGAGGAGCTTTCCGCCATTTGGAATAATATTGACGAGCTGTCCGACGTTTTTGAAATGATTGACAGCGCAATCGTTGACACGCCTCCGTTTCAAGTGCGAGAGGGCGGAATGATAAAGCCCGGCTTTAACGCCACCTTGGACGAGCTTCGCTCCGTAAGAGATAACGCCGGAGGGTATATCTCCGCAATAGAGGCGAGGGAAAAGGAAGCCACGGGCATAAAAACCCTGAAAATACATAACAATAAGGTTTTCGGATATTATATCGAGGTTTCAAAATCCTTTATAGATCAGGTTCCCGATACATATATAAGAAAACAGACTCTCGTAAACGGAGAGAGATATATTACACAGGAGCTGAAAGAGCTTGAATCAACCATTGTGGGAGCCTCCGATAAAATCAATAATCTGGAATACGAGCTGTTTTCCGACATAAGAAATACGGTTGCAAAAAATTCCGTGAGAATAAGAAAGAGCGCGGCGGCTCTGGCGGAGCTTGACGTGTTTGTAAGCCTTGCGGAGGCGGCGGCTCTCAATAATTATGTGTGCCCCGAGGTGGATTCAAGCGACCTTATCGTCATTAAGGACGGCAGACATCCCGTTGTGGAAAAATTTGTACGGGACGAGTATTTTGTCCCCAACGATACCTACCTTGATACGGGCGATAACAGAATGATGCTCATAACAGGCCCAAATATGGCAGGTAAATCCACCTATATGCGCCAGACGGCGCTTATAGTCCTTATGGCGCAGATAGGCTCCTTTGTGCCGGCGTCGGAGGCGAGAGTCGGCGTTGTGGATAAGCTGTTCACAAGAGTGGGCGCATCGGACGACCTTGCGTCGGGACAGTCTACCTTCATGCTTGAAATGAAGGAGGTTGCGTATATTCTGAAAAACGCCACACGCCGAAGCTTTATCATCTATGACGAAATCGGCAGAGGCACCAGCACCTTTGACGGAATGGCAATAGCCAGAGCAGTTCTTGAATATACAGGCGGGAAAAAGCTGGGCGCAAAAACAATGTTTGCCACCCATTATCACGAGCTTACCGATCTTGAAGGTGAGATCGACGGTGTTATCAACTATAACGTGGCGGTGAAAAAACGCGGAGACGATCTTACGTTCCTTAGGAAAATAGTAAGGGGACCGGTTGACGAAAGCTACGGTATTGAGGTTGCAAAGCTGGCGGGAATTCCGAAAGAGATAGTAAAGCGGGCAAAAACAATTCTTGAGGGCTTTGAAACAGAAGGAGCGGTATTAAGGACCCCCTCCCGAAAGGAAGAAAAAGAGGAGGATCCCTTTGCCGCAATGACCGTCAGCATGATGGACAGCTGCCGTGACAGCGTCTGCGAGAGCATCAGAAAAACGGATATTAATACTCTTACGCCTATTGAGGCGATGAATCTAATCTTCCAATGGAAAAAGGACTTAAATTAACTTCCCTGTGCTGACTGAAAGAAAAAATGAAAGGAGGTGCCGCTGTGGGAAAAATCAATGTTTTGGGTTTTGATATAGCCAACCTTATCGCCGCAGGCGAGGTTGTGGACAGACCTGCCTCCGTTGTAAAGGAGCTTTGCGAAAACGCCCTTGATGCGGGCGCAACCTCCGTTACCGTGGAAATACGCCACGGCGGAACCTCCTTTATTCGCGTGTCCGATAACGGGGTGGGAATAGACTCGGAGGATATGCCCCTTACGGTGCTTCGCCATGCCACAAGTAAAATTTCCACGGCAGAGGACTTACAGTCCATCGGCACGCTGGGCTTCAGGGGAGAAGCGCTTGCGGCGATTGCCGCCGTGTGTAAAATGAAAATGCTGTCAAAAACTGCCGACAGCCATATGGGCACCTCCATGACCTGCGAGGGCGGCGAGATTATCGATATTACGGAGGCAGGATGCGCCAAGGGTACGACAGTCGTTGCCGCAGAGCTTTTTTATAACGTGCCCGCAAGACGGAAATTTCTGAAAAAAGATGCCTCCGAATGTGCCGCAATAACGGCGGTAATGGAGAAAATGGCGCTTTCCGCCCCCGGCGTGGCAATGAAGTATATTAC
>JAQXKW010000222.1 GCA_029010655.1 Clostridia bacterium
CGTTTCAAGCTTTGACCCCACAAGAACACTTGCAGTGTGCGGCGGCGGAAACAACGGCGGTGACGGCGTTCTTACGGCTCTGCTTTTGTCACGGGCAGGGTATTCCTGCGATATATATTTCGTGGGGGACAGAGACCGTACCACCGCAGAAACCGCAAAGAGAATAAGCGAAGCCCAGGAAGAACCCTTTATTACGTTTGCGGATAACCCCGATTTTGATGAGTATACTTTGATTATCGACGCAGTTTTCGGTATAGGGCTGACCCGTCCCGTCAGCGGCGTCGCCGCCGAAGCCATATATAAAATGAACAGCTCTCATATCCCCGTTTTGGCAGTCGATATTCCGTCAGGCATTTCGGCGGATTCCGGCAGACGGATGGGAGCGGCGGTTATGGCTGACGCTACCGTTGCCATTGAGACCTATAAAAGGGGTCACGCTCTTTCAGACGGAATAAATTCGTGCGGCACCGTGTACGCAAAGGAGATAGGCATTTCCACACAAACGGTTTCCGGGGTTCCCATGTCTTTGGGAAAAGAGGATCTTTCTCTTATTCCCAAAAGAAAAAGAGACGCAAATAAGGGAACCTACGGCAGAGTTTTAGTGGTGGGCGGAAGCGTGGGCATGTGCGGCGCCGCATTTCTCTCGGCTTTTGCCGCATACAGAACAGGCGCAGGAATTGTGGAAATTTTCACGCCTTCGGAAAACAGACCCGTTCTTCAAACCCTCCTGCCTGAAGCTGTTGTATGCTCATACGATTGGGAAAATCCCGATATTTCCGCATTGGAGTCCGCTGTTGCAAGGGCAACCACAATAGTTATAGGCCCGGGACTTGGAAAAAGCAAAACTGCGGAAATTCTTGTGAAAAAGGTGTTTGAATGTGCAAACGCTCCCTTGATAGCAGACGCAGACGCCCTTAATATAACCGCCGAAAAGGGAATTCCTTTTCCCACGGAGGTCCCCGTTATAATTACCCCCCACCCCGGTGAAATGTCACGGCTCACCGGAAGACAGATAAGAGAGCTTGCGGCAGACCCGTGGAGCGTTGCAAAGGCATATGCGGCGGAAAACGAGGTTATTTGCGTTTTGAAATTTGCAAGAACCGTTATTTCCGACGGCGAAAAGGTTTTTGTTAATATGAGCGGAGGACCGTCTCTTGCAAAGGGCGGAAGCGGCGATGTGCTGACGGGCGTGATCGCAGGTATGCTTTGCTCCGACCTTTCTCCCATTGACGCCGCCGCTATGGGCGTGTATATTCACGGAGCGGCAGGAGATCTGACGGCGGAGAAAATGGGGGACTACTCGCCTGTGGCAAGAGATGTAATTAACGCAATCCCCGAGGTTCTAAAAGGTAGATAAATGAAAGAAATAAAAACCAATGCAATGAGAACTCTTGAAAAAGAGAAAATAGCGTATAAGCACTATGAATACGACCCTGAGGTAACGGACGGAGTCTCCGTGGCTCAGTTGATGGGGCAGGATAAAAACAGGGTTTTCAAAACCTTGGTAACCGTTTCCGCAAAGGGCATAAATTACGTGTTTGTCGTACCCGTAGGGGAAACCTTGGATTTGAAAAAGGCGGCAAAATGCGTGGGCGAAAAGTCGGTTGCCATGATAAAGCAAAAGGAGCTTTTGCCTCTTACGGGCTACGTCCACGGGGGATGCTCTCCTATCGGCATGAAAAAGCTTTTCAGAACGGTTATACACAATACGGCAAAGAATTACGATACAATATGCGTTTCGGCAGGGAAAAAAGGAAACCAGATAGAGTTAAGTCCCGTTTCGCTGGCGAAAGCGGTAAACGCCGAGTTTTCCGATATTGTAACCGATAATTGAAATTAACATTTATGCCCCAATAAAAAACGCAGTCGGTTTTTCCGACTGCGTTTTTTCAGTCTAAACAGGAATATAAAACGTTCCTCAATCTGTTTGCGGTGTAGGCTTCCTGATTGTTCAGCATGTGGTGAGCGTAGAAAAGGGAAAGCTCGTTTTCCGGGTCAATAAGCATGTAAGCCCCGGCGGCACCGGTCCAGCCGAATTCGCCGTTGGGGGAAGGAGAGCCTGCCGCGGCCCTGTTTATCATTGTCCGCACGCCGAGACCGTAGCCGTAGCCCATTAAAGTGTCCCAGTCAAATGCTGAAAGCTGTTTTTGAGACAGCCTGTTTGTGCGCATAAGCTCAACGGTAGACGGTGCAAGAATTCTTTCGCCGTCAGGCGTTTTTCCTTTCATGCTCATCGCCCCCGCAAATTTTGCCATATCTTTTACGGTTGAAACGATGCCCGCACCCCCGCTGTAAAAATCGCTTCCCATAACGAAAGTGTTTCTTTGGTCGGTGGGGACGTATGCGTCCTTTTCGTCAATAAACTGATACTGAACGGCAAGACCTTCGGGAATTTCCCAGCCGCCGTAGAAGGATTTATCCATTCCGAGAGGCTCGAATACAGCCTTTTTTGCATAATCTTTCAGAGAATACCCCGAAATTATCTCGATAATTGCGCCGAGCACATCGTGGGATATTCCGTAATTCCATCTTTCTCCCGGCTGAAATATGAGAGGATCTTTACCCACCGCCCTCATAAGCTCAACCGTATTGCAACGAGGGTATGTTCTCTCCCTCGCTTTTTTCAGAGACGGACGGTCTGTGGAATAATCAAGCCCGGAGGTCATGGCGAAAAGATCGCCGATAGTAACAGGACGTTCTGCGGGAACAAGCGCCTCTGTTCCGTCCTCACGTCTATGTAATACTTTCATATCCGACCATTCAGGCATATACTTGTATACAGGGTCATTTAGGAGAAATTCACCCTTTTCCCACAGGGTAAGAGCGGCGGCGCATGTAACGGGCTTTGAAGCGGAATACATGTATAAAAGGCTGTCGCCGGACATTTTTATTCCGTTTTCTTTATCTGCGTACCCGGAGGAATACTCAAATATCGGCTCTCCGTGAAGATAAACTGCGGCGGCGCACCCCGGAATCCTCCAGGCCGTAAAGCTATCCATAAGATTTTTCAGCTTCTGAAAATCCATGCTTTGAACAATCCTTTGATTATTTAATCCAAAATATAAACGGTAACGTATCTGATGCCGTAGCCGTAGTAGGCAGGGTTGTCTGAATCGTAGTAAATATCTATAAAATTGCCTTTTATAGCGCCGCCTGTGTCTGCGGCAATCCTTATGCCCACGCCCTCAATATAAACTCTTGAGCCCAAGGGAATTACGGACGGGTCAACAGCTATAACCTCCTCGGAGGCGGGAATGCCGGAGGCTGTTCCTCCGCCGCCGGAATATACGGTGGATTTGCATTCAAACTTGCTTGAATAGCTGTAATATGTACCGCCTATGTTCACCATGCCGCCTACGCCGTTGTAAACTATCATGGTGACAGGCTCACGGGAAACATATTCGTCCGTCTTTTCTCTTTCGATTTCCACACCGTTCAGATAGGTAACGGTGTAAACGACGGTTCTGACCCCCTCGATGCCTTCCTGATGAACCACCTTGGTTCCCTTGGGGATAGATTCCACATCTACATATTCGATTTCATAGTCGATTTCGTAATCCTCGGTAACGGTATCGTAGGATACATTGTCAACATTGATTTCGGTATCCTCTTTGATAACGGCGTCAAGGTCAGTCTTCATAAGCTCATTTTCGTCAAGCTCAATGCCGAGAAGACTGATAAGCTCGCCTACGGTGCGCTCCGAGGTGGAACACATAACGCTGTCTTTTTTGTAAAATGTAAAGGATACCTTGTATTTGTCTGAAGCTTCGGAAGCATTTGTCAAAGCAGTTTTTTCTGCTTTGCCCTCCAAATCGGAAAGCTGACCCAGCATGAAATCCGCCTGAATCGCCCCGCTTTCGTCGGAGGGCGAAAGAATGATAGCGGCGGTAACTGCAATTGTACAAATGAACAGAACAGCAACGGCGATGGAGATGTTTCTGATAAGCCCTGCTGAACGTCTCAGCGCACTTTTGTACCCGTAGCTTTTTTTCGGGGGACGTTTGTACCCCGTGCTTCGGGCAGGCGCCTGAGGTTTCGGGCTGACGTCACTGTAACGTGATTTCAGCTCGGACATGGCGTTGTTTTTCTTCAAAATAATGACCATTCCTTTGTTAAATTCTGTGCATGCAAACTATATACTAACATATTTTATGAAATAAATCAAGTATTAATTACCGAGGGGGTATTTTGCTTGACAGAACAGCCTTATTGTGGTAATATTACTGTGTATTGTTGTGCTTCGGAGGCAAAACTTGGAAAAGATAATTGACGGTGTGAAAATCGAATATAATGACGTAGGGGAAGGGGAAGCAATTTTCCTTCTGCACGGGTGGGGCTCGAAAAAAGAGTTGTTTGAGCCTATCGTAAATACAGTGTCACCTAAATACCGTGCCGTCGCCTTTGATTTGCCGGGCTTCGGCGGCTCCGACGAGCCTCCCGAGGTGTGGGATGTGGACCGTTTTGCAGATATATGTATTAAATTCATAGCTTCTTTCAATGAGAATAAAGTGATTCTTTTAGGACATTCCTTCGGCGGGAGAGTAATTATAAAGATAGCTTCGGGACGGAGACTTCCTTTTGAAATTTCCCGTATAATACTTGTGGATTCCGCAGGAATAATGCCTAAAAGAGGACTGGACTATAAAATTCGGGTGGGAACATATAAGCTGGGGAATAAACTGCTGTCAACGCCTCCCATGAAAAAGCTGTTCCCAAATGCTGTTGAAAACAGAAGAAAGAAAAAGGGAAGTGCCGACTACGCGGCGGCGTCTCCCATTATGCGTGGGTGTCTTACAAAGGCGGTTAATGAAGACCTGACGCCCCTTTTGGAGAAAATTCCCTATGAAACGCTCCTGATTTGGGGTACTGCCGATGCCGACACTCCTTTATCCGACGGCGAAACCATGGAAAAGCTCCTGCCCAATGCAGGGCTTGCAAAAATAGAGGGGGCAGGTCATTTTTCGTGGCTTGACAACCCGCAGACCTTTTCTGCAATAATTCGTTCTTATCTGAAAATATAAACGGAGAGCCATATGGAAGCTGTAATTTATTATATAACCGTCGCCCTGTATCTGTGGGCTTCTGTCATGTCGTTTTCACGGCAGGCGCATATGTTCCAGCTTAACTCTTACAGTGCGGCAACTCATATAAAATGGAACTTAAAGAATCCTTACCATACGGTGTCCAATATTTTTGCCGCAGCCTTTTGCGTTATCGCCGTTTTCACCGATGTGATACTTGAGCCACCGGCAACGGTTGCGACAGTTTTGTATGTTTCGTTTGCCTTGGCATTCCTTTTGTTTGCCCTGTCAAATGTTCACAAAGGTAAGGACAAAACTCCCCTTGTTTATACGGCGAGGGTCAAGCGGCTGATGTTTACATTTGAAGTCCTTGCAATAGCTTTTGCGGCACTCTCCCTGTATTTATACCTTAACGGAAAGGCGCAGTTCTCCTATGGAGTGCTTTTCGCAGGCTATGCGCTTCTTCCCGAAATCCTTCTTTTGGCTAACCTTATCAATTCCCCTGCCGAATGGTCGGTAAAGCGTTATTACCTTAACGATGCGCTGAAAATACTCAGATCCTGTCCGGAACTTACGGTGGTGGGAATAACGGGCAGCTACGGAAAAACCTCTATGAAGTATTTCCTTTCAACTATCCTCAAACAGAAATATAACGTGCTTGTCCCTCCGAAAAACTATAATACCCCCATGGGAATCGTTAAAACAGTAAGAAGCGAGCTTCGGGGCTATCACGAAATATTCGTCTGCGAAATGGGCGCAAAAAAGGTGGGCGAAATAAAGGAGCTTTGCGATATTGTGTCGCCGAAGCACGGTATTATTACGTCTATCGGCCCTCAGCACCTTGAATCCTTCAAGAGCATTGACAACATAGTCAAAACGAAATTTGAACTGTCCGAGAACCTTTGCGGCGGCAAGCTGTTTTTGAATATTGACAACGAATATATAAGAGAAAAAAAGCCTGAGGGCGCCGTAACCTACGGTCAGTCGGAGGACGCCGATTACAGGGGTACGGATATATCCGTCAGCCGTGAGGGAACGGAGTTTACCGTAATTTACCCTGACGGAAGCGCTCACCGCTTCAAAACGGTGCTTATAGGCTCACATAATGTCACAAATCTTTGCGGAGCCATTGCCATGGCAAAGGAACTGGGCGTTGACGACGACGGCATTGAATCGGGAATTATGAAAATCACCCCCGTGCCTCACCGCCTGGAGCTTTCGGAGCGGGGTAACCTTACCGTTATCGACGATGCGTATAACTCAAATCCCAACGGGTGCAGAGCGGCACTTGAAACGCTCGGGTATTTTGACGAGTATAAAATTCTCGTAACGCCCGGCATGGTGGAGCTTGGTGAAAAGGAAGAAGAGCTGAACCGTGAATTCGGAACCGAGGTGGCGGCTGTGTGCGATTTTGTTATTCTCGTGGGAGAAAAGCAGACTCGACCCATTCTTGCGGGACTTCACGACGCCGCATACCCCGACGATAAAATATATGTCGCAGACAGCCTTAGCGACGCTATGAATAAAGTTTATTCAATTGAGACGGACCGCCGGAAATGCGTGCTTCTGGAAAACGATCTGCCCGATAACTATTGACATTGGAGGCTATATGAAAACAAAACTTGCAGTACTTTTCGGCGGAAAAAGCGTAGAACACGAAATATCGGTTATCTCTGCCCTGCAGGCGATAGAAAACCTGAACCGTGATAAATACGATATAATACCGGTCTATATTTCCAAAAGCGGAGATATGTATACGGGTGAAATACTGCTTTGTTCCGAATCGTACCGTGATATACCGGAAATGCTGAAAAAATCCACTAAAGTAACCTTTGCCTCCGACGGCGGAAAGGCGTATCTTGTACGCTGTCCCGCAAAGAAATTCGGCAGTAATACAATTTCAGAGGTGGACGTGGCTTTCCCCATAGTTCACGGAACCAACGTGGAGGACGGCGTCTTGCAGGGGTATCTGAAAACCGTAGGACTTCCTTTCGTGGGGTGCGACGTGCTTGCATCTGCCGTTGGCATGGATAAATACGTTATGAAAGCAATGCTCCGTGACGGAGGCTTTCCCGTGCTTGACAGCCTCAGATTCAGCGGCAAAAATCAGAAGAAAAATGAGATTACAAAGGCCGTCGAGAAAAAGTTTTCTTATCCCGTAATCGTAAAGCCCGTAAATTTGGGCTCAAGCGTGGGTATTACCGTGGCGCACGACAGAGACTCCCTTGAGAAAGCTCTCGGCGAAGCCTTGAATTACGCCGATACAATTATAGTTGAAAGAGCTATCGTAAATCTCCGTGAGATAAACTGCTCCGTGGTGGGAGACGCATCCCATGCGGAGGCGTCCGAGTGCGAGGAGCCATTTATGTGCGATGAAATTCTCAGCTATGAGGATAAGTATATGAGCGGAGGGAAGGGCGGAAAGTCCGGAGGCTCTAAAGGAATGGCAAGCCTTAAAAGAAAGGTTCCGGCGGATATTTCTCCCGAACTGCGTGAGAAAATCAGAAAAATGGCGGTTGATTCCTTCCGCTGGCTTGGCTGCTGCGGCGTATCAAGAATAGATTTCATGATAGACGCAGACACCGACGAGCTTTTTATTAACGAATTCAATACTATTCCCGGCTCCCTGTCCTTTTATCTGTGGAAGCCCTTGGGAGTAAGCTATACGGAACTGCTCGATAAGCTAATATCCCTCGCCTTTAAGCGTCAGAGAGAGGCATCGGAGATTACTTTTTCATTCGATACAAATATCCTTGCCATGGGAGCACCTACGGGAGCAAAAGGCGCAAAGGGCGCAAAGCTTTGATGGGACCTTCAACATGAGAACTGCGATTTTTGAAAGACTGTAATAAATAAGACAGCCGCAAAAGCTTTAGTATTTTGCGGCTGTTGTAAGTGTATAGATATTTTAATAGTTTCGGAGAGTATATGAAATACATATTGGTAACAGGCGCTAACGGCGGAATGGGGCGAAAAACCGCAGAGCTTCTTAAAAAGCAGGGCTTTTGCGTGTTTGCTTTGGATAAAACCGTCTGCGAAGCGGAGGAAAATGTAATTCCCCTGCAGGCTGATTTAACAGATGAAGCAAGTGTTATAAACGCTTACGAAAGGGTTAGGGAAGTAACGGACGAGCTTTATGCAATTGTGCATTTTGCGGGGATTTATATGCTTGACTCCCTTGCGGAAATTGAAAAAGAAAGCTTTGAAACATCATTCAGGGTTAATTTGTTCGGGGTATATCTTGTTAATAAAACCTTTCTGCCTCTGCTTAAATGCGGCAGTAAAATCCTTATTACGACAAGCGAGCTTGCCCCCCTTGACCCCCTGCCTTTTACGGGAATCTACGCAGTTACAAAGGGTGCTCTCGATAAATATGCGTACTCCTTGCGTATGGAATTGCAGTTGCTGGGCATTTCCGTTTCCGTTATACGTGCAGGCGCCGTTGACACGGGCATGCTCAATGTGTCTACCGCCGCACTTGAAAGATTTTGCACCCATACAAAGCTCTATTCCTGTAACGCAAAGCGATTTAAGAATATAGTTGACCGAGTCGAGGCAAGAAGCATTCCGCCGGAAAGGATTGCAAGGAAAGTTCAGAAGATACTCAATAAAAGAAACCCGAAATTTGCTTACAGTATAAACAGAAATCCGCTTTTGCTCATGCTCAATGCAATGCCGCAGAGCTTTCAGTTTTGGATTATAAGACAGGTGCTTAAATGAAAATAAAGCTCCAAATCTGTCATTCTCCCTTGTGATGCTGCTAAATATTAAAAAGTGCCCCGCCAAGGAGCAGGTTTCTTAATGACAGTTATCTAAACTTAATAGGAATTTTGCACACAAAATCCCTCCTTGTAACGGTATACGAAAAAACTACCCGAAGAAGAGAAAAACAAAGCTCTTTTTCGGGTAGTTTATGCAGTGATATTCTTTGCTGCGCAAAGAGTGATATGCTTGCCGACGGCAATCGTGATATTGAAACCTGCGGTTTCAGTGATATTTTATTCGCCGTCAAACTGCCGCAGGCAATAAAACTATGCGTAGCATAATAAAACTGCTTTAGCAATATAGCTCGCCATAAGGCGAATAAAACTGCCCAAGTGTCCTTTAGGACACTTGGGCAAAGCGGGGCATATTAATTACAGCTTTGAGGTTAGTCTTGAAAGCTCTTTCTTAAAGAAATCGGCATAACCGTTGAAGGAAGTGCCTCCCATGGCTGTAATCAGATTTAACGCTGTTTGTGCTTCGGCTATGGCTTTTTGTATTTCGCCGTTACTTTCATAGCATTCAGAAAGCTTCCACATCATATCTAACAGATTTTGAAAGGAAACCGCCTTTTGCGTGCCTGCGGCGTCAAATTTTGTCTTTCCCTCCGCTACGAATGCCGTTTCCGTCAGCTTGGTGAAGTAAATCTCCGGAATTTGCTCAATAGCAGTTTCGGCGCTTTTTATATCTCCCTTCGCCTTGTAAGCATATGCAAGAAACCGCAGGGCGTCGTATTTTACCTCGCTTTGCGCGGTTTTCTCAATCAGCTTGCTTGCCACCTCGATGGTTTCATCCGGATTGCTGTCATAATCTAATACATAAAGCAGATTGTTGAGCAGTATGTCGTTTTGAGGATAAATTCTCAGCCCCTCCTCAAGTATGCTCCGGCTTTTCTGCGGATCATTTATTCTGAACTTGTATGCTTCATCTGTGATTTTTTTGACTTCTGCCTCAATTTTTTGCAAGTTGAAATCAAACAGCTCATCCATAGATACGCCGAAATAGCTTGCCAAAACCGGCGTTAGAGTAATATCGGGAAGAGCAATGCCGTTTTCCCATTTGCTTATAGCCTGAAAGGAAATGCCAATATTGCCGGCAAGCTGTTCCTGCGTAATACCTCTTGCCTTCCGCAGTTCCCTGATTTTTTCTCCAATTCTCATAATAACCTCCAAAAATCATTCAAGCGGCGCCTTCTTGTAACTGTATTTTATCATTTGTAAGCATTCCTTTCAATAACCGCCTGAACGATAATTTTCAACCCAAGGTTGAATTTGATGCGATGTAACGCAGGATTTGAATAGGCAGAAAATAAGAAAGATAAAATAAAAGAGAAGAGCACAAAAAGCCGTGTTGGGGCACCTGCGATAGAGCAAGTGCCCCAAAGGTGTTTTATCAGGTGGATGCGACAAAGTGAGTTGTAGTGAAATCTAAAATAATTGTATGAAACTATGAAATCTTTGTTTGAGCAAATGAGTGGTACTCACCACGATGAAACCGGTTGTCTCAATCCTATTGCAAACAATGATTATTTATGATACAATTGAGTAAGATACATGACATTTGATATAGCCTGCTGAAACTTGTTGGGCTGTTTTGAATAGGATTGGAGGTAGCGTCATATGAACCGGAAAGTATATATAGCAAATGAAGAACTATCCTTAGCTGAGTATTGCCCCGTAATGGATGATAAGCCCTATTATGAGTGTTGGCAGGATTCTGCTACACAGGACGGCTATAACTATAAAATGTGCGATTCCTTAGAAGAATTTTGTGAAAGGCCAATTCGCTCCCGCTTATTGGCGGTAATTATCCGCAATGAAGATGATGAGCCATTAGGAATCGTAACCCTGTCGCCGGAAGGTTCACTCCCAGATCTTGCTATCATGCTGTATAAGCCTTATAGGGGACAAGGGTATGGAACAAATGCTTTTTCTCTTGCGGCAAAGTATTGCCTTGAATCATTTGGATTTGACTGTCTTTACGCAGGATGCTACGAAACTAACGAGATAAGCCGCAAAATGTTGCAAGCTTGCGGTTTCGTTCCTAACCCCGATGGTGATTTGCATGAAACACATTATCTGACTGGAGAGCCTATCACGCAGCATGATTATGTGTTACATAGGAAGCAGTAAATAGTAGGATTCCTATGAGCAATATAAGCATTGTTCCCATGGTTGCTGACACAGACAAAAATGGGAAAGGCTAAGCGGTGTGTTGCACTTTAATTATCCATTTTATGGCTATGCGCACCCTCCTAACCTTTAATAAAAAGGTTCATACGCATAGACACAAAAGGCTCTACGGCGACCATTCCTCGATTACTGTAGAGCCTACTTTCTTTAAATTGAATAGGTCCCCCCTGTAAACAGGGGGGGTACAAAAAGAAACTGGACACCCGTTTCGATACGCATTGTATCAAAACTGGTGTCCAGTTATGGTCGGAGTAGGGAGACTCGAACTCCCGGCCTCAACATCCCAAATGTCGCGCGCTACCAACTGCGCTATACCCCGATAGTTTATTTAATTGTGGTCGTGTAGGTGGTCAAATATGTGGTCAAACACATTTTTGACTGCTTTTTTCATTTTCCGAACCGCCCGAAATTCGCACGGTTGAAGGGGTTTCGGCGGTTGTCGTTGCCATACGGTGCGAAACCAGTCTATGCTCCCAAATGTCGCGCGCTTCCTGTTGCAACTAAGGCTCTGTCTGCGTTCGCATAGCTCACTTGCCACTCGCCAAGTTGTTGCCACTCCTTATTCCTCGCTTTCTCCGCCACCGGCGGCGCTCGGAAACGTCCCCAACTGGGCTACACCCCGAAATATTTAATTGAAGTTTTTTCGGCAAGCGGTCAAATCATGAAAATCACATGTTTGACCGCTTTCTGCCGGGTAAAAGTCTAAAAGGCTTTTGTAGTTTCGCTGTGTAGATTCGATCTATTTGAATATTTGCTTTTTATGCTTTTCCAGCAATGCCATGAGGGGAAGACCCAGCACGTAAGAACCGATAATTTCTCCAATACCGACGGTCAGTGCAAAGTACCATATTGCTCCGGATTCTCCGTACACCAATCTCAGCACCCATGGGATAATGATTGTATTTGCCGCTACGTTTGGGAGGGGAGCAAGCACATATCGGAGGGATTTTCCTTTTACGGCTTTGCCTATAAAGTAAGTGATTAATGCTCCTATAAGCGTTGCCAAAGAACCGAAAACGGCGTCAAGGAACACGCCGCCGGAAACCAAATTGGCTATGAAACAGCCGATAGCCAGTCCCGGAACGGCAGACACCGTAAACAACGGGAGAACACAGAGTGCTTCGGAAATTCTTACCTGAATCACTCCCGAGGCAAGTCCGAACATAGCGGAAACTACTGTCAGAACTACATAGATTGCGGCAATAATGCCGCCTGCGGCAATTTCTCTTGCAGGGTTATTCTTTTTCATGACAAAATACCGACCCAAAGATTCGGGTCCACTCCTTAGTTTTGTTTAATGTGAGGATTTTGCGAACTCACGGGACTTATTATATATCATAAGCCCATAAAAGTAAAGTCATTTTTGAAAAAATGTTTCGCTATGCGATTTACAAAAGGGGCACAAACTTAACTGAGCCGTAATCCGTCAGGGGACCGTCGCAGAGGGAGACTGTTTCCACGGCCTCCTGTCGGCAAAAGTTTAACAGCTCCTTGCCCGTTTTAGTAAGCTCGGGGTTGCCGAAAAGGCACAGAGTATTATCATAGAAGCCTCCGCAGCCGCCTATGAAGCCTGCGTCATAGCCGGGGAGTACTATATCTCCGCCGGAAATCATACGGCATCTGATTTTTAATCTTTCCGCCGCCGCGGCGACCGAAGGGTCGGCGGTGACAACGGTACCGTTTATCACAAGGGAAGAGCAGGCGGCATAGCCCTGATTTGAGTTTTCGCAAATTTCGGACAATGGCGGACAAAGGGATTTCTTTCTGCCGATTACCGCATTTTCAGAAGGGATAACAAGGGCATTAAAGGCGCAGTCGAAAGGGTATTTACCGTTTCTTTCACCGCTCTGAGCTTTCAGCTCAAGGGCCGTTATACTGCATATTTCCGAGAGAATTTCACCGTTTCTTTTTGCATAAT
>JAQXKW010000223.1 GCA_029010655.1 Clostridia bacterium
TACATCCCTTGTGATGGCTTCACGAAGTGAAACCGCAGGGAGGGGGACCACGAAGTGGTGGAGGGATTGTCTTTGGTGTGACGTTGGGAAACAACAATCCCTCCGTCACGGCATACGCCGTGCCACCTCCCTTTACACAAGGGAGGCAAACAAACCGTCCGCATTTGCGCTGACGGAAGGTACCATCAAATCGCATGTAGAGATTGCCACGACGGGCATTATGCCCGTCTCGCAATGACACGGGGGACGCAAAGCGTCCCCCGTGTGCGGCGGCTTCGCCGCCGTCCAGCCGCTAGTTGCCAGCCGCTAGCCGCTAGCCGCTGACTGCTAAATGCAAACAAAAAAACAGGCGGGGGGCCCGCCTGTGTGAAATTCGTGCATAGGATTTCCTGCTCGGTATACCTTATGCGTCCTTTCTGTATTCGATTTTTCCGTCGTTAAGGACGGCGGTAACCGTATCGCCTTCCTTTACCGCTCCCGACAGAATTGCTTCGGAGAAGCTGTCCTCTATGAGGCGGACTATTGCCCGTTTCAGAGGTCTTGCGCCGTACACGGGGTCAAAGCCTTCCTTTGCAAGGGATTCTACAACCTCGTCGCTGAACTCCACCGTAATATTCTTTGCGGCGATTCGCTCTTTCACGTCCTTCAGAAGTATTCTTGCAATCTCTTTGATATTCTCGTCCGTCAGCTTATTGAACACTATCATTTCATCAACTCTGTTGAGAAATTCGGGACGGAAGGTTTCCTTCAAGGCTTCCTTTACCTTCTCCTTCATGTCCGTTTCGCCGTCAGCCTTGGAAAAGCCGAGGTGCTTCGGCTCAACTATGGCTCCTGCGCCCACGTTTGAGGTCATTATAATAACGGTGTTCTTAAAGTCCACTTTTCTGCCCTGTGCGTCGGTGAGTATGCCGTCGTCAAGTATCTGGAGAAGAATATTGAAAACGTCCGGGTGGGCTTTTTCAATCTCGTCGAAAGGCACTACGGAATAGGGGTGGCGGCGTATTTTCTCGGTAAGCTGTCCGCCCTCGTCATAGCCCACATATCCCGGAGGGGAGCCTATGAGCTTTGAGGTTGAGTATTTTTCCATATACTCGGACATATCAACCCTTATCATGGCGTTTTCAGAGCCGAACATTACGTCCGCAAGGGCTTTTGAAAGCTCTGTTTTACCGACGCCCGTAGGACCTAAGAATATAAACGAGCCCACGGGACGCTTGGGGTCCTTCAGCCCCGTTCTGCCTCGGCGTATTGCTCTTGCAACAGCGTCCACCGCTTCATCCTGACCGATTATACGCTCCTTTAAGATTTTATCAAGGTTTAAGAGTCTTTCGCTTTCCTCGCCTGCCAGCTTCTTTACGGGAATACCCGTCCACCGGGTCACCACTTCCGCTATATGGTCTTCAGTTACCACCATATCGCGGCTGTCGTCCCTGTCGCTCTTTTTGGCGGCGATTTCGTCTCTCAGCTTTTTCTCGCTGTCACGGAGCTTTGCGGCTTTTTCATAATCCTCGCCCCGGATTGCCTCGTCCTTTTCGCCTATTACCTTTTTAAGCTCTCCCTCCAGTTCCTTTACCTCGCCGGTAGGGGTGTAGCCCTCGATACGGAGCTTTGAAGCCGCCTCGTCTATAAGGTCGATAGCCTTATCGGGCAGAAATCTGTCTCCGATGTACCTTACGGACAGCTTTACTGCGGCTTCTATTGCCTCATCGGATATTTTCAGCTTATGGTGAGCCTCGTACTTGTCACGAAGCCCCCGAAGTATCTGAACTGCCTCGTCGGGGGTGGGTTCGCCCACCATAACGGACTGAAATCTTCTTTCAAGGGCGGCGTCCTTTTCGATATACTTTCTGTATTCGTCGATTGTGGTCGCTCCGATTAACTGCATTGCCCCTCTCGCAAGGGCGGGCTTTATAATATTCGCCGCATCAACAGCGCCTTCGGCGCCGCCTGCGCCGATTATTGTATGGATTTCGTCCACGAAAAGGATAATTCTTTTATCCTTCGCCACTTCCTCCATAACGCCCTTCATTCGTTCCTCGAACTCGCCTCTGTATTTTGCGCCTGCAACCATTGACGAAATATCGAGGGTGACGATTATTTTATCCCGCAGGTTTTCTGGAACCTCCCCGTCCGCAATTCTTTGGGCAAGTCCCTCAACCACGGCGGTTTTGCCCACGCCGGGCTCGCCTATAAGGCAGGGGTTGTTTTTCGTTCTTCTGGAAAGAATCGTAATTACTCTGTCCGTTTCCTCGTCTCTGCCGATAATGGGGTCAATCCCGCCGCTTTTGGCGGAGGCAACAAGGTTTATTCCGTATTTTGACAGGGTGGGACAGCCGGGCACGCCGGAGCTCTTGGCATTCCCCTTGCCCGAGGCTCCTCGGTTTCTGAGAGTTCCGTCGGGGGATGGGTCGCCGCCGCTGAAATATTCGGACAAATCGTTTCTTATATCGCCTACCGAAGCGTCGGCGGCTCTTATCATTTTATTTGCGAAGCTGTCCTCCTCGCTGATTATTGCCGCCAGCAAATGCTCCGTTCCTATATAGTTATGACCCAGACGGGAGGCGGTATATGCGCTTTCCTCTATGATTTTCTTTGTCATGGGGGTCATATCGGAGGCGGACACCTGAGAAGGTGTTCCCCTGCCCACGGAGTTTGCAATCAGCTCTTTTACGTTTGACAGCTCAAGCCCTCTGTTTTTGAGAATTCTGCCCGCAATGCTGTCTTCAACGGACAAAAGCCCCAAAAGCAGATGCTCGCTTCCCACGTAGGTGTGCCCCAGCTCCCCCGCAAAGGACAGGGCATTATTCAGCGTGGTCTGCGCTTTCTGTGTAAATCTTGTATTCATAATATTCCTCGTTATATGCTTTCTTTGATTTTTTCGGCTCTCAGCTTATCTCTCTGTTTGGGAGACAGAGCCTTTTGTGCGTTTTCGGTAAGGGTGGCGGGCATACAGCTTATCAAAAGCGTGTCCAGCTTTTCCTCGGTCATATCCTTTATTATGCCCGAAGAAATGCCCAGCCTTACGTCTGCGTAAAGATTATAAAGTTCCTCGGTGCTTATCATATGTGCATATTTCAGGCACCCAAGCGCACGCATTACCTTGTCGCACAGCTCGTCATAGCTGTTTTCAAGGTAGGATTTTCTCAGAAGTCTCTCGTTTTCGGCAATTTTCTTAACTGCCTCGCTGAGGTTTTCTATGATCTCCTCCTCGGTAACGCCCTGGGTCACACAGTTGGAAAACTGGTACAGGCAGCCCTTAACGCTGCTTCCCTCGCCCGTAACGCCACGGACCGTAAGCCCCAGCTGAGACAGCTCTCTCTGCACGCCCTTTATTCTTCCGGACATGGTGAGAGCGGGCAGAAACATCATAACTGACGCTCTCATGCCTGTGCCCAGATTGGTGGGACAATGGGTAAGGTAGCCCAGCTTTTCGTCAAAGGCGATTTTCAGCTTTTCGTCTATCAGGTCGTCTGCCTCAAAGGCGGCGTTCATTGCTCCCGAAAGATCCAGCCCCGGCTTTATTGCCTGTATGCGGATATGATCCTCCTCGCATATCATTATGCAAATGCCTTTATCCTCATTTTCGACAATTGCACAACTTGTCTCTTTTTCAGCCATTTCGGGGCTTATCAGGTGCTTTTCCACCATGGATAATTTTTTATTTTCGTCAAGTGACGAAATATCGGTAAATCCGTACCCGTCCTTATGGGCGAATACGCCTTTTACCTTTTCGATGATCTCCTCGGCGCCCGTCTTTGAAAGTCTGGGCTCAAAGGGATAGTCCTCTATGTTTCTTGCAAGTCTTACTCTGGTGGAAACTATAACGTC
>JAQXKW010000224.1 GCA_029010655.1 Clostridia bacterium
GTTATACTTGGGAGAAAGCAGGGGCAGATAAAGACCTCCGTTCATAAAGGGCAGCCCCGAGACAATTGCCTGTGTTATAATATACATTACAAAACGGGGGAAGAAAAGCACAAGCCCTGCGGCGGTAATGTTTGAAAGCACGGTTCCCGTAATCGACACGGCGATTTGCAAGGATGACGTGACAAATGCGGCGGCGGAAAGGTATGTAAACAGCATTTTCCAGAAGCCTGTCATATTTATAACATAGTATGACGGGAAAACCGCACATGCCGCCACACCCGCAACGGAACAAAGGGCAAAAAGTCCTGCAAGAACTGTGTATACGGAAACGGTATTCGTTACGAAAATACAGGTTCTTGTATAGGGCAGAGAATGTGCAAAATCGGAATAGGAACGCTTATTGAACTGGGCGAAAAGGGTCATTACCAGAACAACGGGTGCGCCTATTGCCACAAAGGGCATCATAAAGCAAAGGCTGCTGACGCCTTCTACTATTTTTGTGGGATCGTCTCCCCGTGCCATAACTTCGGTAAAAACGGGGATAACTTCAAAGCACAGTATAAGAATTGCCGCAATTATTGCGGATATTTTCATGCGGCGAAGGTTTTCTAAAAACATGCCGCCGGAGAATATTTTTTTGTTCATCGTTTTTCTCCCTTCTCAGTCGTCCAGATTGAACTTGTAGCCTAAGGCTTCCATTTCGTAGGTGAACACCTCGTCAAGCGTCAGGGGCAGAACGTCAAGGAGAGCCGGATTCATGGCGGAGAGCTTCATAACGGTTTCCTCCTTGGAGCCTTTGACGATCATGTTGGCAACGGAGCCCTGCTTTGTAAAGCGGACAATATCGATATTCTTGAATTTGTCTCTGTCATAGTCCTCGGTAAAGGCGATTTGTATTTTATATTTGGTGGTTTTCAGGTCTGTAATATCGCTTTCCAGAACCAGACCGCCCCGATGAAGGAGCGCAAGCTGGTCGCAGGTGTCCTCCAGCTCTCTGAGAGAATGGGAGGTAATAATGGCGGTAGCCCCTCTGTCCACAATATCCTCGCATATGAGCTGTTTTATATAGTTTCTCATAACGGGGTCGAGACCGTCGAAGGTTTCGTCGAAGAAAACGTACTTGGGCGAGCAGGAAAGCGCCAGAATTGTCAGAGCCTGCCTGCGCATGCCCTTTGAAAAGGTGTTGATGCCCCGATTTTTCGGAAGCTCAAGGTCTGCCGTCAGCTTATTGAACTTATCCGTATCAAACTGGGGGTAAAGACTGCGGTACATTTTCGCCATTCGCTCAAGGGAGCCGCCGGGTATGTAGTAAAGATCGTCGGGAACGAATGCGATTTTCGATTTCGCATTGGGATTCTCCCAAATTTCCTCTCCGTCAAGGGTGGCAGAGCCCGAATCCGGCTTGTAAACTCCCGAAATGGTGCGCAAAAAAGTGGACTTTCCGGCGCCGTTGGAGCCTACCATGCCGTAAATACAGCCGTCGGCGATTGTGCAGTTTATATTTTCAAGAGCAACAGAGTCGCCGAACAGTTTCGTTAAGTTTTCTGTTTTAATCATAGGTTTTCTTTCCTTTCTGTGCCGGTCTTTATGCCGTCCTCGACGGCTGAAATTATGCTTTCCGCAGATACTCCCGCAGAGCAAAGCTCCGCCGCAAGGGAGGAAAGCTCCGTCAGCCGCTTTTTGTTGCGGGATATCACCGCCACCGACGCCGAATCGGAGACGAAGCATCCCTTTCCGGGGACGGAAACTATAAGACCCATGGTGTCCAGCGTGCCGTATGCCCGCTGTATGGTGTTGGGATTGACGGACAGCTTAATGGACAGACTGCGTACCGAGGGGAGCTGATCTCCCGGTCGGAGAAGCCCTGCCGAAATCAGCTTTTCGGCCTGGGCCACGATCTGTTCGTACACCGGTGTCCGTGACATTGCGTCTATCTGAAACATAATTGCTCCTTTCTGTTTTAACTGTACTAACTGTGTTAGTACAGTTGTATTATAACATTTCCCAACGGTTTGTCAAGAGATTTTGCAAAAAAACTTTTATTTTATTTTTCCTTGTGCTATAATATATAAAAACCTAAAGAAAGGAAAATGAAAAATGGCTGTTGTAAAATTAACCGCAGACAATTTTGAAGAAGAAGTAATAAATTCTCCCGTTCCAGTGCTGGTGGACTTTTTTGCCACCTGGTGCGGTCCCTGCATGATGGTGTCCCCTATTGTGGACGAGATAGCGGAGGAAAACGGAGATATTAAGGTTTGCAAGGTAAACGTGGACGAGGAATCGGACCTTGCAAGGGAATTTGAGGTTTTCAGCATTCCCACCCTTATGGTGTTCAACAGAGGCGAGGTCAGTGCAAAGCAGGTAGGCGCGCTTCCCAAGGAAGGAATTCTCAAGCTTTTAGGAAAATAATTCACGGACTTTCCCGATGAAAACAAAAAAGTCAGTCTCATTCTATGCGTGAGACTGACTTTTTATTTTGTTTAATGCTGTGCTGTCAGCGGACTTCTGTCCGCCGACTGCCAACCGCCGACTCTCTTAATCGCAGACTTTTACGGTGATTTCCTTACCCATTTTGTCGGCGGGGATAAAGAACACGGAGGTGTTCATCATTTCGTCGAAATGCTCAGAGTAAGGTGCGCCGTCAATTGTTACGGTTCTCTCTCCCTTGCCGCTGTCGGCATAGATAAGATGTACTTTCGTATTCTTTACGTTTACTTCGATTTCCGCCTTTTTGGACGGGAAGTATGCGGGAGGCTGAATTTTTACCCCGTCGAGAGTGGGCACGATGCCGAAGGCGCAGGAAATCATTTCCTTTATCATCACGCATCCCGAGCCTGTATGCCAATCTCCCAGAGATTCGCCGTCAAGCCCGTATTCCGCATTCTCGCAATAGGAGTTTGGCATAACGAAGGTTGACATGGTGGCGTTTTCGTGGGTGATAACCGCCGTTTTCTCAATCTCTCTCCATGCCCTCTCGCTTTCGCCTACGGCGAAAAGTCCCATAGTTCCGAAAAGGCTTCCGTGTGCGTATGCACAGCAGTTTTCATAGGTTCCGGGAACGATATTGCAAATTCTGCCCACGCCTTTCGTGCCCGGATAGAAAGGCTTATCAAAGGTTTTCAGACCGTATTTTGACGATACTGCGTCCACGCAGTCCATAATTGCGCTTTTAAGGGACGGGTCTCTGTTTACAAAGCCGGAGATTGCCCAGAATGCGTTGGAGGTAAGGCTGTATCTTGCCACACCGTCCGGGTCCTTAAAGGAGCCTACCTTGTATGCCACCTTATCGCCCCAGCCGTGAACAATTCTGCGGTTTCCGTTTTCGTCCGTATCAACCGCATATTTATCAAGACCTGCGTTGATTCCCTCGATTGCCTTTTTATACTTTTCCGCATTTTCCGTGTACTGTCCTGCGGCGGCAGTAATTTCAAGCATTTCAAAGAGGTTTTTGCGGAGCTGCAAGGACGCCATTACCGTAACGCCCGTGCCGAACTCCTTGCCCTCGTCGTCTGTTTCGCCCAGTCCGTCAACTGCGTCGTTCCAGTCTCCGAACAGAACCTTCAGGCAGTTTGTATACTCCGTGTCAATATTGGAAAGGAGAAAATCGGTTATGCGGACCAAATGCTCCAAAACGGTTGTGACCTCGCCGGTCTTTACGCCGTCCGCCCACGCCTCGTCATCGGGTGCGTCAAGATAATTACACTTTTCCTCAAGAATAGACCAGTCGTCCGTAAACGCCAGGTATGTATAAACGGTGGAAATAATCCAGTTGCCCTGGTCGATATACTTTTCAAGGTCAAGAGGGACGGGATTTTCGGGAGAATCGGGAATGGAGAACATTCTGGGCGGTCTGCCGTCCTTCAGAATATAGTTCAGCGCGTTGACTATTTTCTCTCTGGAAAGCTCTCTCTGCCACACCAGCGCACCCTCAAGCTGCTGGAACACGTCACGTATCCCTAAATACGCACCTGCGTAATTTTTCCCGTGGGCGCAGAAGGAGGTCTGATTCTGCACGCTGCGGAGGAACTTATTAAAGGTTGCGCTGTCTACCTTATCTGTTTTCCAGCCGTCAAAGCTGATTTTCAGGTTGTTATAGTCCTCTCTCGTTTTCTGTTCGGCAGCTGCAATTTCCTTTTCAATCGCTTTTTCGTCGATTGTCTCCGGCAAAGCCTTCTCAGCCGCCGCTTCGCCATGGCAGACTGTCAGCTCGTATTCCACAGAGGCGGCATCACCTGCGCCGAGGGTCATTCTGATGATTTCTGCGGCAACGGGCAAATCCGTGGTTGTAACCTTTTTCACCTGACGCTCAAATTTGCCTTTTTTGAGAGACAGAGCGTTTGCCACGGTAACGCCCCGCATACCGGTAAAATCGTTTCTTGAGCAGGTGCGGAATATTTCGTCCGCCACGCCGATTATTTTTCTTTTGACGGCAAGACAGTCGTAATCTCCGTTTTTGCTCTTGAGAATAAAGCCGTTTTCTCTCATTTCGCCGAATTTTCTCATTCTGTCCCAGAAGGATTCGTGGTCGTCGTAGCGCAGAAGAGCTTCAACGAAAGAAGCAAGATAAATCTCCTTTATCTCTCCCGATTTGTTCTCCGCATAAAGGGTAAAGTGGATTTTCTTCTTTTTATCCACAAAAAGACGCATTGCAAAAATAACGTCAGGCGTATCTGCAATACAAAGCGCGCTCCTTAAGGAATAAACGATATATCTTTTTACGCCATTTTCAAAAAGCTGACGGCCTGCGCCCGTAATTGAAACGGGGAAATATTCCTCTCCTTTAATTCCGCCGAAAAACTCCACAGGGGATTCCTCTCCGAAATTTGCGGTGCGGAAAATGGTAAATTTGGACTCGCAGGCGTCAATAAAGCCCGTGGAACGGAGCCAAACCACAAGTCCGTCCTCGCTGTACGGGAAACGGGACTCGCCCAGACTTCTCTCACAGCACAGTATTCTGTCGCCCTCCATATAATAAGCGTTTCCGGGGATTTTTCCCTCTCCCGACGCTTTAACTGCTTCCAGCTCCTTTATCAAGGAGGAAAAATAATTTTTTTCCATAGCTTCTCCCTAATTTTTGTATTTACAATATATTATCACACTTCTCCGCCTTTTTCAATAACATATTCCCGTTTCCCGTGAAATTGCTTTATTACGCCTGTGCGTATACGCACGGGCGAATATTGTCGTATAATGTTAAAAACGGGAGGGAAAAATATGACAGTAAAGGACACGGTTGCCAACCGTTTTAAGGAGCTTTGCCGCGAGAGAGGCATACATACAAACGAGCTTGCCAATCTATCCGGGGTCACCCCCTCTACGGCGTACAGCTTACTGAGCGACAAGCGCAGAGATGTTTCCATCACCACTATTAAAAAACTGTGCGACGGACTTGACATAACTCTGGGCGAGTTCTTTTCCACATCGGAGTTTGACAGCTTGGAGCAAGAGCTGAAATAAATATTATGATGACGCTTGATTCATGGAAAAATGTGATACTGCGGCCGCTGGCTCTTTTTTCGCTGTCATTTTTTCTTGTGTCCTGTGCAGTTGTCCCCGTCGGCGGAGCAAGGCTTCTTCTCCCGTCGGCGGTTTTTCTTGTGCTTTCCGCCGTTTTCGCTTTGCTTTCCTTAATTTTCGTAAAGAACAGGAAAGCGCTCCGTTCATTCTTTGCCGTTTTCATGCTGTTTTTCGGGATTTTCTCAGCGCTCTTTTCCTCTTATCTGAACTTTACAAAAAACATTGAGCCGTATATTGCCCTTGACGGAAAAGAGGTTTATTTCTCCGGCACCGTAACCGATATTATATATTCAAAGCCGTACGCAGCCCTTTATACGGTTCGCACCGACACCCTGGAGGGAAAGGTGTGCGCCGTAAACACATACCTGTACGGGGAGCACGGCTTTGACTTAGGTGATAAGGTTCGGGCAAAAGCGAAAATAACGGCGCTGACGGACGTAAACGGCGCACCCACCGAGGAAGGCCGGTACGGCTATTCCGACGGCATAGTTATCTCCGCCGAGGCGACGGAGACGGAATATACGGGAAGCACAGGCTTTGACCTGTCCCGTGCGGCGAAAAATATACGGAGCTATGTTTCCGAAAAGCTGATGAGCGTTCTCGGGGACAGAAGCGGCGGCTTTTGCGCCGCTCTCATAACAGGAGACCGATCTCATCTTCCGGCGGATATTCACAGAGATTTCAAGGCTCTCGGTATTTCCCACATTCTTGCCCTGTCGGGCATGCACCTCTCCGTTATATGCACCCTTATATATGCTTTAACGAAGCATCTCAGCATTCATATAAGGCGGCTTTCCGTTGCCTGCGTTGTAGTGTTCTACATGCTTCTCACCGGCTTTTCGCCCTCCGTAACCAGAGCGGGAATAATGCTTTTGACAGCTCTTTTCGCCAATATGCTGAGGCGGGGCGGTGACATGGTGACAAGCATCGGAATTGCCGCATTTCTCATATGTATTATTGACCCCTTTGCGCCCGGCGACGTAGGGTTACAGCTGTCCGTTGCCGCAGTTTTCGCAATCGCCCTTGCCACGGGCGCCGCAAAAAGAAAAGAGCCGAAAAAGGGCACGGTGCGGGAAAAAGGGCTGCGGTACAGCATGAAAAGGTTTGCAAAAGCGGCGCTTTCCGCCCTTTACGTGTGCGTTTGCGTAAATATATTTCTTCTTCCCCTGGAATGGCTCTATTTTGCCTTTATCTCCCCTGCGGCTCCGTTTGTAAGCGTTATTATATCCTTTCTCGCCACTCTGCTGTTATTTCTTCTGCCATTTCTTATTCTGTCCTTTCCCGTTGCCGCTTTGTCCGCCGCAATAGCTTTCCCCGTAAAGCTGTTATGCAAGACAATATTCTTAATATGCGCCGGGCTTTCGGATATACCGAATATCACCGTTTCGATTCTTTACCCCGGGGCACTTTTTATGTGTATTGTTGCGGTTTTGGCGTTTATTGTCTTTGCGGTTACGAAAAAGCGTGTAAAAGCAGTTTCGGGAATCGTCTGTATTGCTGTTTTCTTTGCCCTTGTGGGGGGAGGGTATATATACTCCGCCCTTACGGGGGAGCGTGCCCTTATTGACTATATAAACTGCGGAAAAAGCGACGCCGTTACGGT
>JAQXKW010000225.1 GCA_029010655.1 Clostridia bacterium
GATAAGACCTCCTTGTTTTTTAGTTGTGTGGTCGGCAAACCACTTCTATTTTAACAAGGAGTTTTTTCTTTGTCTACTTTTCCCATAGCTGTAAGCTTTTTGTTCCCCCGGCGTAGCCGGGGGTTTTCTTCGGCGAGCCAATAAAACTGCCCAAGTGTCCTTTAAGACACTTGGGCAAAGCCCGCCGTTTTTAACCTAAACCGAAGCTGACGCTTATAGCCTCGTTGACAGATTTCATCATATCGTCGTCCAAGTGTCCCATTTTTTCCTTGAGACGCTGTTTGTCGATAGTTCTTATCTGTTCAAGAAGAACTACGGAATCCCTTTGCAGTCCCACTTTTTCCGCATATACGTCAATGTGCGTGGGAAGATTTGCTTTTCCCAGCTTTGATGTAATGGCGGCGGCTATAACCGTGGGGCTGTACTTGTTGCCCACATCGTTCTGAACGATAAGTACCGGACGAAGTCCGCCCTGCTCGCTTCCCACCACGGGGCTAAGGTCTGCGTAGAATATATCTCCTCGTTTGACTGTCACAAAATCACACTCCGTTTTTATTTACTTCCGTTTCTGTTTTTAGTATTTCCGTGAAGAGGCGGTCTTTAATCACAGTTTGTGAAAAAAGTGGGCGTCTCTCGTTACCATAATATTCTTGTTGACGGAAAGTGATTTTATATGGCTAAGAAAAACGCACCGCCGTGGGTGCGTTTTTCATTTGCGCTTATTTCTTTTTTATCTTATATTTCCATGTGCCGAAATAGAATTTCGGGAGCTTCATCATTCTGCCTATTCTTTTGGGCTCGCAGAGAAGTCTGTAAAACCACTCAAGATTCAGCTTTATAAACAGCTTGGGGGAGCGTTTCAGGTTGCCGGAATACACGTCGAGACTGCCGCCCAAACCGAGAAATATTTTAACATTAGGCAGTTTTTCACGGTTTTCGTATATCCATTTTTCCTGTAAAGGTGCGCCGAGACATACAAACAGAATTTCCGCACCCGACGCATTAACAGCCGCAAGAGTCTCCTCGTTTTCGGGACCCTCTTTTTTGCAGTAGCCGTCTTTTGTTCCGACGATTTTAATATCCCCATATTCCTTTTCAAAAACTTCCTTGCATTGGTCTGCAATAGAAACGCCGCTTTCTGTTCTTGTTTCGTCTTTGCCGCCGAACAGAAACACGGGAATACCTTTTCTTGCCGCCATATCCAAGGTCTTTTTGCCAAGATCTATTCCCGCAACCTTGCCTTTGAGAGGCGTTCCGAGAATTTTTGCCGCTTTAACGACGCCTATTCCATCGGGAATTATAAGCTCTGCGGAGTTAATCACACGGCAGAAGGTGTCGTCCTCGATACAAAGCTGAACGATTTCCGAGTTGGGCGTGAAAACGGCGGTTTTTTCGCCGCTGTCAAATCTTTCTTCAAGATATTTTGCCGCTTCGTCAAGGGTCAGATTGTCAAAGGAAACACCCCGAACATTAATTCTTTCACTATTCATAATTTCAGTTTCCAATTATAAAGGGGCTTTTAAGCCCCTTTTTTTATTTTGAATTCTTTTCCAGATATGTAATCACGTCGTTGACGGTTACAAAGCTTCTGATATCGTCGTCGCTGATTGCAACGCCGAATTTGTCCTCGCACAGAAGAACAAGATCGGCAAGCTCCAGAGAATTGATTCCCAAATCTCCGGAAAGCTGGGAGTCCGGTGTAACTGCGTCAGGGTCTACGTCCAGCTCGGACACGAGAATGTTTTTGATTTCTTCAAACATGGTGATTAATGCCTTTCGTTTTGTTTGTTTATTTTATAAGGAACCGTTTGATTTTCTTGGTAAGAGTCTTTTCAAAGTCTTCATGCCTGATTTCAAAACGGTCGATATGCTTGTAAGAGGGAAGTGTGCGGTTAATCTGCGCTATCGCTTCCTTAAATATCATGCTTGCCGCCGCATCGGAAGTGCCCTCGCCCAGAACTTCATAGTCGGGAACGATAACGGCAACAATCTCCTGATTGCCCTCGGCGTTATCACGGGAAAGAACGATACACTCACGCACGGAGGTAAGTCTGTTCAGCCTTTCCTCCAGCTCCTCAGGGAATACGTTCTTGCCGTTAGATGCGATTATAACATTTTTCAGTCTGCCGGTAATCTTAATATAACCGTTCTTGTCCATGGTGCCTATATCGCCTGTGCGGAACCAGCCGTCAGAGGTGAAGGCGGCCTTTGTAGCTTCGGGATTTTCGTAATAGCCAAGCATTACGTTATCGCCGCGCACAAGGATTTCACCGTCGCCGTTTTCGGAGTCGTCCAAGGGAACGATTTTAACTTCACAGCAGTCCACGGGCTGACCCACGGAGTCAAACATAACCTTGCCGGGACGGTTAACCGCAACAAGGGGTGAACACTCGGTAATGCCGTAGCCCTGAACGACTGTTATACCGAAGGAATAGAAATCCTTAACGATTTGCGGGTCGAGAGGTGCGCCGCCCACAACGATACTTTTCAGTCTGCCGCCGAATACGGCAGTAACCTGTGCGAAAAACTTATCTCTGTTATCAACACCGATTTTCAGCAGGGAATCGCTGATTTTCATTGCGGCACGAACCTTTTTCTCTATGCCCTTGCGGCGGATTTCAGCCCAAATCTTCTTATGAATAGTTTCAAGGAAAAGGGGTACAAGTACAAGACAGGTGGGCTTCTCCTCCTGAAATCTCTTTGTAGCGTAGCGGATACCGTCACAGATGAACACGGTAGCGCCAAGGTTTGTTGCGGAAATCTGTGCGGGAACCAGCTCATAGGTGTGATGTATGGGCAAAACGGAAACAAATACGTCATCCATGCCGTACTGAGTGGAATTACAGGAGGCGTTTGCGGCGGCTACAATGTTTTTCTGCGACAGCATAACGCCCTTGCTTGTGCCGGTGGTGCCGGAGGTAAAGAACAGGGCGCACATTTTTTCCATATCGATTTCGGCGTCGTTAAATCTGGTATCGCCTGCAGCAATGGCGTTGTTGCCCTCGGCAATAAAATCGCAGAAGGGAACTACTCTGTCGCCGGTGCTGTCGGCGGAAACGGGAATAAAGTATTCTATGAAATCGAGATAAGGCATTGCCTCCTCAATCTTTTTGTTCATGGCAGAGGTGTAAACTACTGCCGAACACTTTGCGATTTTCATGAAATTAGCCGCCTGCTCGGGGTCAAGCTCATGGTCAAGGGGCACAATCACACCGCCGCCGATAACAACGGAATGAAAGGCTGTCATCCATGCGGGATGAAGGTCGCCGATAACGGCAACATTCTTTCCGGCAAGACCCTTGCAGAAAAGCGCCGTTGTAAACGCCATAATGTCAGAGTACATTTCGTTAAAGGATTTTTCAATTCTTTTTCCGTTTTCAGGATAGATAAACTGAGCCTTATCTCCAAAAGCTTCCGCATTGGTTCTTACAAGCTGACGGAAATTTTCTATTAATTTGGGTTTTGCAACGGGTTTTAAGTTATTGTACGTTCTCATATTTCAGCATCTCCGATAATAATTGCCGGAAAATCCGGGCAAACTGAATTTTCGCAGTAATATTGCATTATATATAGTATTATTATAAAGTTTTCGTCCTATTATGTCAAGCCAATTTTTGAAAAAAGGCAAATGTCATATTGCAAAAATATTTTTTAGCTGTTTTCGTAACTATTTGTAAATAATCATTGACATTTGCTGAAAAATCTGTATAATGGACTTTGTCAAAATTTAATATGCACGATTTTTGCATCTGTGCTAACAGCGACGCCGAGGGCAAAGGTATCGGCGCCGTTCCTCAAACATCCCGGCATGGACGGATTAAAATTAAAACCGTTAACGCATAAGCGTTTGGGATGTTCACATGCGTCAGTTCCGAACAGGAACCGTTGACAAAATGTCATGAGAAACCGTACGCTGCAAGCGAGACTTTTGCTTGTAACACACTCTTTGCGGGGGCTGCGGTCAGACGTATGTGAGTTCGCGCAGAGCTGTAATACGGCTTACGCGGTCTTGGCCGCAAAGGGGGATGCAAAAAATGGAAAACAAGAAACTAATTCAGCTTGAGAACATTTCTATGTCTTTCGACGGAGAAAAGGTTCTGGACAATGTGAGCCTGTCTATTGCAGACGGGGAATTTGTAACATTGCTGGGACCCTCCGGTTGCGGAAAGACCACAACTCTCCGTATCATTGCGGGATTTCTGGATCCCGATGAAGGAGAGGTTTTGTTTGATTCTCAGCGGATCAATGGTGTTCCGCCTCACAAACGTAAGGTGAACACCATTTTTCAGCGTTACGCACTTTTTCCGCACTATAACGTGTTTGAAAATATTGCGTACGGTCTGAAGGTGCGGCATGTGCCGAAGAACGAAATTAAAGAGCGTGTCTCGGAAATGCTGAAAATGGTAAACCTTGAGGGCTTTGAACACCGACGAGTGTCAAAGCTTTCGGGCGGTCAGCAGCAGAGAGTGGCAATAGCACGGGCGGTTATTAACCACCCGCAGGTGCTGCTCCTTGACGAGCCCCTGGCGGCGCTTGACCTGAAGCTCCGAAAGGATATGCAGAAGGAGCTGAAGAATATCCAGAAGCAGCTTGGAATTACCTTTATTTTCGTTACCCACGACCAGGAGGAGGCTCTCTCCATGTCTGATACGGTTGTGGTTATGGACAACGGAAAAATTCAGCAGATAGGCTCTCCTACCGATATATATAACGAGCCCGTCAACGCTTTTGTTGCCGACTTTATCGGCGAATCCAATATTCTTGACGGCGTTATGGCGTGCGACTATAAGGTCAGATTTGCCGGTCACAGCTTCGATTGCCTTGACGCAGGCTTTGAAAAAAACGAGGCGGTAGACGTGGTTATCCGTCCGGAGGACGTAGATATTGTTCCGTCTGATAAGGGTATGCTTACGGGCATGGTAACCTCCGTAACCTTTCTCGGAGTGCATTATGAAATAATTGTAGATATATGCGGCTTCAAATGGATGATTCAGACTACCGATTATTGTAGTGAGGGAGAGACCGTGGGTCTTTCTATCGAGCCTGACGCTATTCATATAATGAAGAAATCCGAGTATTCGGGCAGATACGGCGATTACAGCTCCTTCTCCGAGGAAATGGATACTATGAGTGAGATCCCGGAGGACGAGGAAGATGAGTAACACAAAGACAAAAAAGGGTTTTGAACGAAACCTTAAAAAGAATAGCATGGGAGCTACTTTTCTGAACATTCCCTATATTCTCTGGGCGGCAATATTCATAATCGTCCCCATGTTCATTGTGGCTTACTATGCTTTTACAAACAATGCGGGAGAGTTTACCCTTGATAATTTCAACAAGCTCTCCCTGTACCGTGACAGCATTATAGACTCCTTCGTTTACGCCCTTGTGGCAACGGTTGTAACCCTTGTTCTGGCTTATCCTTTTTCATATTTCGTGGCAAGGTCCTCCGAGACGGTTCAGAAAATCATAATGATGCTGGTTATGCTTCCCATGTGGATGAATCTGCTTATAATGACCTATTCCATTATGAATATAATCGAAACCAACGGTATTATTAACAGCCTGCTCGTTTCCATGGGATTTGATAAGCTGAAGATTATCAATACTCCGGGTGCCGTAATATTCGGAATGGTATATAACTACTTTCCCTATATGGTTCTGCCTTTAGTATCCGTTTTGTCGAAAATTGACGACTCGCTTCTCGAAGCGTCGGCAGACCTCGGCTCAAACGCCGCCTCCCGTTTTTGGCGTGTTATACTGCCTCTCAGCGTTCCCGGCGTAATTTCCGGCTTTACAATGGTGTTTGTCCCCTCCGTCAGTACCTTCTATATATCGCAGAAGCTGGGCGGAACAAATGTCAATATGATAGGCGATAGTATAGAAGCGCTTGTAAAGAGCGTCAATACTATCCATTTGGGTGCTATGCTGTCACTCGTGCTCATGGTGGTTATTCTTATCTGTATCATGGTGATGAACAGATTTTCCGATGATTCGGACGGAGGTATCGTGCTGTGAGTAAAACGGGTAAAATATATACGGCGATAGTTTTCGTAATTATGTATCTGCCGCTTCTTGTAATGGTGTTCTTTTCCTTTAACGAAGGGAACAGCACGGCGAATTTTACCGGCTTTTCACTGAAGTGGTATAAGGAGCTTATAGAGGACGAGGCGGCAATGAATGCGCTGAAAAACACTCTTGTTCTTGCGCTTCTTAATTCGATTATTGCAACGCTTTTGGGAACCGTTGCGGCTGTGGGTATCTTCGGAATGAAGAATAAGTGGTTCAAAACGGGTATTATGTCCGTTACCAATATTCCCATGATGAACCCTGAAATTGTAACCGGCGTTTCCCTTATGCTTCTGTTTGCCTTTGTGGGCAGATTAATGAATTCCCCGGAATCCCTGGGCTTCGGTACAATGCTTATAGCGCATGTTACGTTCAGCCTGCCGTACGTGGTGCTGAATGTACTGCCCAAATTACAGCAAACAGATCCCCACTTGGCTGAGGCGGCACAGGACCTCGGAAGCACACCCGCACAGGCTTTCTTTAAAGTAGTTCTTCCGTCCATATCCTCGGGAATTCTTTCCGGCGCGCTTATGGCGTTTACGCTCTCAATTGACGATTTTGTAATAAGCCATTATGTAAGCGGCGGCTTTACCACTCTCCCTCTGCTCATATATAACATGACCAAAAAGAGAGTCACCCCGGAAATGTATGCGGTATGTACCTGCATATTCCTGTCCGTGCTTGTGCTGTTGCTTGTTATGAATATTTCTCAGATTAAGCAAACGAAAAAACAGAAAAAATCAGATAACTGAAAGGATTAAATAAATGGAAAAATTCGTATCAATGCTCCTTGCGGCAATAATGCTTTTCTCCGCTCTCTGCCTTTTCTCCTGCGGAGACGCTACACCTGAAATTGACCCGTCTCTGCTTGAGGGTGAGTATACAAAAGACCTTGAAGGCACTGTGCTTAAAGTGTATAACTGGGGCGAGTATATTTCCGACGGCAAGGAAGGCTCCCTTGACGTAAACAAAGCCTTTGAAGAGCTTACGGGAATTGACGTGGTGTATTCCAACTATGACGACAACGAATCCATGTATTCCGAGCTTGCGGCAGGGGCAACCTACTATGACATTATTATTCCCTCCGACTATATGGTTGAGAGACTTATAAGAGAAGGAATGTTAAAGACGGTAGACGTTAAATCCCTTTCAAATTACAAGTATATAGACGAACAGTATAAGGGGCTCTATTTTGACCCAGATGAGCAGTATTCCATTCCTTATAATCTAGGCATGGTGGGACTTATTTATAATACTGCCATGGTGGAAGAAGCACCTACAAGCTGGAGTGTTATGTGGGACGAAAAGTATTCCGGACAGATACTTATGTTCAATAATCCCCGTGACGCATTCGCAATTGCACAGCTTCGTCTGGGTCAGGATCTGAATACCCTTGATAAGTCGGATTGGGACGAGGCGGCAGAACTTTTGAAGGAGCAGAAAGGCGTTCTCCAGTCCTACGTTATGGATGAGGTGTTCAATAAGATGGAGGGCTCCAATGCCGCAATTGCACCCTATTACGCAGGCGACTTCCTGTCAATGTACGAGAACAATCCCGACCTTGCTTTCGTTTATCCCGAAGAGGGCGTAAACATTTTCTGCGACTCCGTTTGTATTCCCGCAAGCTGTCAGAATTACGAGGCGGCAAAGCTTTATATGAACTTCCTTATGGAGCCTGTCGTTGCGTTGGCAAATGCGGAGAAGTTAGGATATCTTTGTCCTAATACGTCCGTTGTTAATAACGACGAGTACAGCTATAAGGATAACGAAATCCTTTATCCCTCCGAGGAGAATATGCCGAAAACCCAGTGGTTCCATGACCTTGACGCCGAAATAGTTGAGTATTACGAGGAACTGTGGGTAGGCGTTAAGAATTCTTAAATCTATATATTAAAAAGCCCGCGGTGCGGGCTTTTTTCATATACAGATTATCAGACAATTTCTTTCACGGCGTCGCAGAATTCCTTATACATATACAGACTGCCAAGACCGAGAACGGTTTCTCCGTCACTTACGGCGGCGGCGACGGCTGATTTGACAGAGGGGTATGCTGTCGCTTCAACGCCGAGATTTCGGTAAACATCTGCGAGCTTTTCAGCCTGAAGAGCACGGGGATTATGGGGGGAAACGCAGTAGACCTTTTCGGCAATTTCGCAAATCATAGCCGCCATTTCGGTATATGCTTTATCTGCCATAACTCCTGTAACAACGCCGATTTTTTTATTAAGCACCTCTTTAACGGTTCTGACTGCCGCCGAAACCCCTTGCGGGTTGTGCCCACCGTCGAAAATAACGGTGGGATTATGTGACAGCGTCTCAAAACGCCCTTTCCAAACGGCTTTTTTAAGCCCTTTTCGGATATATTCTTCATTTATTCCGAGCTTTTCGCAGGCGGTAATCACCAATGCGGCGTTTTCGGGCTGATATGTGCCTGCAAGGCATATTTCAAAGGGTTCTGCGTACCCGTCAAAGGCAAAGGTCGCCCCCGTAAGCGAAAAGCTTATGGGGTGAAGCCTTGAATAATCAACCTTATAAAAAGGTGCGTATTTTTCCAAAGCAGCATCTTTTATAACCTTTTCCGAGGAGTTAAGTCCGTCGGAAGAGGGAAAACTGCTGCGGCACTTGCCAACGATAACGGGACAGCCTTCTTTTATAATTCCTGCTTTTTCTGCGGCAATTTTTTCGCAGGTGTCACCCAGATACTCCGTGTGGTCAAGGTCTATCCCCGTTATAACGGACAGCAGGGAAGTAACAATCACATTCGTGCAGTCAAGCCGCCCTCCAAGCCCCGCCTCCAGCAGTACAACGTCGCATTTCTTTTCTTTGAAATACAAAAAGGCGGCGGCGGTAACAAGCTCAAATTCGGTGGGGTGATCTGCCATTGTTTCGGCGGCGTCCCTTACTTTCTCAACAGCTTCTGCAAGGTCGCTGTCGGATATAGGTACGCCTCCCAGCGAAATCCGCTCGTTAAAACGGTAAACATAGGGCGAGGAAAACTCCCCTGTCTTCATTCCCGCTTCGGTGAGAACGGCGGAAAGCATGGACAAAACAGAGCCTTTTCCGTTTGTGCCCGCAATATGTATAAAGCGCAGGGAAGACTGTGGATTGCCCAAAAGACGGCAAAGCTCCGTAATTCTGGAAAGCCCGGGGCGGCTTCCCAGCCATGAAACGGAGTGAATATAATTTATTGCTTCTTCGTAGTTCATTTTATTTTTTCAACTTTTCAACGGCATTTGTTATGCCTTTGTTTCTTGTGATTACCATTATTATAAAGAACTCAATTGAGCCTATTATTAGATAAAGGGGTATGCGGGGCAAAAGCTGAGGGAGAGTAAAGCCGTAAAACACGTTAAGTCCTATGGATTTTATCACCATATTGCCTATAATATGTGAGGAAAACACGGTAATAAGAAGCGCAGGAATACTGTTTTTCTTTACGGGAAGAATACGGCTGAACAGTCCCGCAACAAGCCCCACAGAGCCTGCCCCAAGGGTGATTATGGGGTTAATTCCTCCGATGCCGTACTGGGAAACCGCCGTGCTGACAATATCGGAGCCGAGCCCTGTCAGCAGTCCCGCAACAGGTCCGAAAAACATACCTGACAGAATGACGGGCAGATTTTCAAAGGTGATGCGAAAGGATGTGTTGATTGTCAGAAACAGCTTGCAGAAGTAAGCTATTATTGCAGACAATGCCATGAACATGGCACAGCAACACAGAATTTTTACGTTTTTGAATACTTTTGATTGCATAGAAAAATACCTCCTTCCCGAAATCAGCGGTATAAGAGGTATAAAATTCTTATCCGGTGAAGCGGGATGCAGTCGGAAAACCGCTTGCCTTTGCAAATTCGTCCGCGCGGCAACTCCCCGTCCGCACGGCACTAACGCTCTCCGACTTACTCTTCAAAATTTTTTTATTTTTTATATGAACGGATCAACTTAAAATTGTTGAATCCGGCAATATAACCCAGTGTGGCAGATACTACGGCGGGAATAACGATTACCAGATAAAGGGACATATACAATGCCGCCTCCGGGTTTTCCAGCACGTCATAAGCATAGTACATGCTTTGGTCCACAACCTTAAGTGTTTTGGGGAAAATGCTCCACAAAAGCCCCGAATACATACATTCCCACATTATCGCTATGTTTCTCGCAATGATGACGACTGAATTGGTCATGCCGTCAAAAGCGGTAAACAGGGTACAAAGAAGTCCCAGAATTATGTTGGGTATTCCCGCAAGAAGCGCAGATTTTGTGCCGATGAAAAGATCCTTCACGCCTCTGTTGCTGTCAGCCTTTACTCTGTCCTTTGATCCTATATCCCACATGGAGGTATAAATAATTACCATGTAAAATCCGGTGGAAAACAGACTTGTGAACACAGACATGGGAATGCTGTTTCTGCTTGCCATAAACAGCATTATTCCGAGAAGCGCGGCACCGAACTGATTGAGAATCAGCTTTTTTACCGGCGTTTTATATTCGTATTTGGCTTTAATGCCGTGCAACATTTTCACCTGCCTTTTTATAGTATTTTATATCAAATTTGTCCTTTTTCAAGTGGTGAGAAAAAAAGTTTACAAAATATCTATTAATTTGCCGGAAAGTATGGTATTATGGGTTGAGAGGAAGTGGTAAAGTGCCGGCAAACGATGATTTTTACGGGTATCCCGAACCCCTGCGGGAATTCGCTACATATAAAACCGTCAACGGTTCTTCTCCGAAAACAGTTTCGGAGTATTTGCTTGACCTTAGAACCTTTTGCAGGTATATGACCCTTAAAAGAAAGGGAGTCCCCGTTGACGAGGAAAGCATGCAGACGGCGGATATATCCGGTCTTGACTGGAAATTCTTTGATTCAGTAAAGGAATCGGAAATTTATGAGTTTATAGTGTATGCCGCAAGGGGACGGAGCAACTGCAACGCCACAAAAGCGAGAAAGCTATCCTCTATAAGAAGCTTTTATAAGGTGGCAACGGTTAAGCTCCGCAAGCTTGAAAACAATCCCGCAAAGGATATTGACAGCCCCAAGAAGAAAAAACAGCTCCCCAAGCACCTTTCAATGGATGAGTGCGTGGAACTCCTTTCATGTGTAAAAAACGACCCGGATTCAAGAACGAGGGAGAGAGACTACTGTATTCTTACTCTGTTTCTCAACTGCGGCATGCGTCTGTCCGAGCTTTGCGGAATATCTCTCGGGGACATTGACAGAGAAATGAAATCTCTCCGGGTTTTGGGCAAAGGCTCAAAGGAAAGAGTGGTTTATCTGAATTCCGCCTGCCGTGAGGCTATAACGGATTACCTTAAAGTAAGAAACGCCGACCCTAACTTAAAAGAACGGGAAAATGCGCTGTTTATCAGCCGTCTGGGAAAAAGGATAAGCGTAAAAACCGTTCAGTGGATGGTGAAAAAATATCTGGGAGAAGCGGGACTTGAGTATAAGCATTATTCCACCCATAAGCTGAGACATACCGCCGCAACGCTCATGTACCAATCAGGCAATGTGGATATAAGAGTACTGAAAGACATTCTCGGTCACGAACAGCTTAATACAACTCAGATATATACCCATGTAAGTAATGAGGGCATGGAGAAAGCCATGGAGAATAACCCTCTTGCAAATATAAAGATAAAAGAAACAAAGCAAAGCGAGGAAAAATCATGATTATTGCAAAAGGCCGTGAAAGCGAATACAGTATTATTTATCCGGCAAACCCTACGGAGTCCTGTAAATATGCCGCAAGCGAGCTGAAAAAGTATCTTGCGAAAATAAGCGGCGCATACCTGCCTGAATTTCAGGAAAACAGACACGTAGAGGAAAAAGAAATCGTTATAGGATATACAAACCGAGGCGGATATACGGAGAAAGAAGTAAAGGAGCTGGGCGACGAGGGCTTTATTATAAGGAATAAAGGAGAGAGAATCTTTATTCTGGGAAGCGGAGTTCGGGGCGCACTTTACGGCGTTTATACTTTCCTTGAAAAATTCTGCGGCGTTAGATTTTATCTTAACGATTTTGAAAAGGTGCCCGAAACCGAAACTCTTTCAATAGGCCCCTTTGAAGATGACAGGGAAGTGCCCGTGTTCTTTTACAGAAACCCTTATTGGTATCCCGTTTCCGACCCTGCGATTTCCGCCAAGCTGAAAATCAACGGGTGCCACGGAAGACGCCGTTTTCCCGATTACTTAGGCGGCGACGTAAACTACGAGGGCGGCTTTGAGCATACTATCGGCTGGCTTTCCGGACAGTGCGAATTCGGACAGCGTGCATGGCATCAGCCCTGTTTAACCGATGAAAAGACCTTTGAGACGGTTGTGGGCAATCTGCGCTGGCTATTAAACGAGCATCCCGACGCCCGTCTTGTGTCCATAACGCAGAATGACGGCGATACGGGTGCCTGCAAGTGCGAAAAGTGCAAGGCGATAAACGATGCGGAAGAATCGGAAATGGGTACAATGCTTACCTTTGTAAACCGTGTTGCCGAGACCCTTGAAAAAGAATATCCCGACGTGCTTTTCGATACCTTTGCGTACAGATTTACACGTAAGCCCCCCAAAACCGTGCGCCCCCGCAAGAACGTCATCGTAAGGCTTTGTTCTATTGAGTGCTGTTTCAATCATCCTGTTGAAGAGTGTTCTATTACCCCCGGTCATCCCGACCTTAACCGTAGCTTTGCGGACGACGTTGTTGAGTGGTCAAAGATTGCGCCCAGACTGACCGTGTGGAATTATACTACAAACTTTACGGATTTTTCCACTCTGTTCTTTAATTTCAGAACCTTGCTGAAAAACGAAAGATTTTTCGCAGATCACGGCGTAACGGGCTTGTTTGAGCAGGGCAACTTTGCGTCTCTCAACGGCGAATTTGCAGAGCTCAGAGGATATATTCTTGCAAGAATTCTGTGGAATCCCCGTATGAGCGAGGAAGAATATAAATCGCTTATACATGAGTTTATCATGGACTATTACGGCGAGGGCGGCAAGTATATTGAGCAGTATTTGAAGCTTGCAGAGGAAGGCTCCGCGGACTCCCATTTCGGCATTTATTACGACAATGCGGCAAACTATATATGGGTCAGAGGCCTTGAAAGCAAGCAGGCGGGGCAGGAAGAATTTATCCGTCTCGGAAACGAGTTGTTTGACAAAGCGGAGGCGGCAGCCGAGGACGGATACCGTCTTGCCAATATCCGCAGATCAAGAATTCAGCTTCTTGATTATATGGATTTTGTCGTCCGTGAAAAGGCAAACAACGCAGAGGGAGAGGAAAAAGAAGCCCTGACACGGGAGTTTCTTGCAAATAACGAGAAACGCTTTGCATATATGCGCCGCTACGGCATAACCCATAACCGTGAATTCAATGACATATCAACTCTCAGCGATCCCGATTATATGAAGTATGCGCTTCAGTGGGACGGAGTTAAAGACTGATTCGGAATAAAGAACGGGTAACAGCCCGTTCTTTTTTCGCCTTATTTTTGAAATATTTTGCGAAAAAAAGTAAAAAAGTAATTTTTGCGTATAATATTGATGAAAAGATAAATGACGAAAGGCGGCGGCAAACGTGACATTAGCGGAAATTTTCTGCGAAAGAGAAAAAGAGACTCTTTCTCCTTATGCGTTTCTGACCTGCAATACAAAGGGCAGAGATTATCCTTATGTTCCTTGCCAAAACAGAACGGAGTTTCAGAGAGACCGTGACAGAATAATCCATTCAAAGGCTTTCCGCCGTCTTATGCATAAAACACAGGTGTTTTTGTTTCCCGTTGACGAGCATTACAGAACAAGGCTTACCCATACTCTTGAGGTAACGCAGATTGCCCGCATTATCTGCCGTGCGCTTATGCTCAACGAGGACTTGTGCGAGGCGGCGGCTTTGGGGCACGATTTGGGGCATACGCCTTTCGGTCATGCGGGCGAGCAGGTTATGCAGGAGTGCTTCGACCCGGAATTTACTCACTATAAGCAAAGCGTCCGAGTAGTTGAAAAGCTTGAGCGTGACGGCGCAGGACTTAACCTTACATGGGAGGTGCGGGACGGCATACTCAATCATGCGGGAGACTGCGTTGCCTCCACCCTTGAGGGCAGAATAATCAAGTTTGCCGACCGTATTGCATACATAAACCACGACATTGACGACGCCTGCCGTGCGGGAATTCTGAAAATTGAGGATATTCCCAAATCAATTATTGACGTAGTAGGAAAACGGCACGGGGAAAGAATAAATACAATGGTAACGGCGGTTATCGACGCTTCAAAGGATAAGCCGGATATTTCAATCACCCCTGAGGTGGGACAGGCTATGGACGACCTGCGTAGCTTCCTTTTTGAAGCTGTGTACCGCAATCCCATAGCAAAGGGCGAGGAAGCAAAGGCTAAGGTTATGCTTAGAGAGCTTTTCTCCTATTTTGTGAAATATCCGGAAAAAATGCCGGAGTTTTACTATAAAAACACGAAAAACGAGCCTGTTGAAAGATGTGTCTGCGACTATATTTCCAGTATGACCGACAGATACGCTATTGATATTTTTAAGAGCATATTCGTTCCGTCCGTATGGCAGAAGCCGTCCGAAGAATACTGATATTATAAAAAATGAAATATATAAAGGAGGATGCTGATGATACCTGCTAATATTATTGAAGACTTAAAATTCAGAAACAGCATCGAGGACGTTATTTCATCGTATGTTAACCTTAACCGCTCCGGGTCAAATCTTAAAGGGCTTTGCCCCTTTCACAGCGAGCGGACGCCGTCTTTCACGGTGTATCCCGGCGACGGGCATTTCTACTGCTTCGGTTGCGGAGCGGGCGGAGACGTTATAAGCTTCATAATGCGCATCGAAAACCTGGAATATGTGCCGGCCCTTGAGTTTCTTGCCAAGCGCGCAGGAATAACCCTGCCGGAGGATGACAGGCAAAAAAAGGACGGCGTAACAAGAAGCCGTGTTCTGGAAATGAATCTGGAGGCGGCAAGATATTTCAGAAGCGTGCTTTTCTCGCCTGAGGGCGCATCCGGAAGAGCATATTTTGAAAAAAGACAGCTATCGGGCGCAACAATCAAGCACTTCGGATTGGGCTATGCTCCCGACAGCTTTGACTCGCTGAAAAAACATCTTCGCCAAAAAGGGTATACTGACGAGGAAATGGTGGCAGGATATCTTTGCCAGAGAAGCAGAAAAAACGAGAAAAATATATATGACTGCTTTCGCAACCGTGTTATGTTTCCCATTATCGATACTGCGGGAAACGTGGTTGCTTTCGGCGGACGTGTGCTTGACGATTCCGTTCCCAAATATCTGAACTCCGCCGATACCCCCGCTTTTAAGAAAAGCAGAAACCTTTTCGCTTTGAATTTTGCCAGAAATCATACGGAAGACGGCTTTATTCTCTGCGAGGGATATATGGACGTAATCGCACTCCATGCGGCGGGCTTTGAAAATGCCGTGGCAACCCTCGGCACTGCCATTACTCCCGAACAGGCGAGGATAATGAAGAAATATACCGATAAGGTAACGATTTCTTATGACAGCGACGAGGCGGGACAAAAGGCGGCGGATAAAGCTCTGCGGCTTCTTGCGGAGGTGGATATAGACGCAAAGGTTCTGTCTATTCCGGGAGCAAAGGACCCCGATGAATATATAAAAACCTACGGTGCGGCAAAATTCAAGGAGGTTCTGTCAGGCAGCAAATCGAAATTTGATTATAAAGTTACGAAAATACTGTCAAAATATAATACGGACGATCCTAATGAAAAGGCACGGGCGGCAAGGGAAATATGCTACGGCATTGCAGACATATATTCCAATGTGGAAAGAGACATATATATCCGGAATGTTGCAGACAAGCTGGAGCTTGACCCCAAAAGCATAGCCGCCGAGGTAAACGGCATTATAAAACGCAGAAATGCGGAAAAGAAAAAGACAATGCATTCGGATATTGTCCGTGAAATCTCGGGGATAGGCAACAGAGCAGACCCGGATTATGCAAAGAACGTCAGATCGTCGGTTATAGAGCGTACTATAATCGGACTTCTGCTTATACGTCCCGAATATATAAAGCTGTTGTCGGGGGATGCCCCCATTACGGAAGAAGATTTTTCATCTTCCCTGACAAGACGGCTTTTCAAGGCGATAACCGAATATGATAAAAACGGCGGCTTTGATTTCGGAATGCTACACGAAAGCTTCACTCAGGAGGAAGTGTCCGAGGCTGAAAAAATGGCTGAGGCACGCAGAAGGGTTCGCTCCAACGGAGAGGACGTATTTATGGAGGCAGAAAAACGCCTGAGGGAGGAAGCCGAAAAACGGCGGATAAAGGAGTCCCGACGCGGCGACCTTCAGTCTCTCATAGACAGCAAGAGAAAGAAAGACTGACAGGTGCATAAATTCAGCAAAAAATAATTAATATATAAGGAGCTAAAAAATGGAACAGGAGAAAAAGGTTTTCGACATTAAGTCGCTTATCGAAAAAGGGAAGGGCAAGGGCTCTCTTTCTAACTCCGATATTATGGAGGCTATTGAATTTGCCGATTTCGATATTGACCAAATCGAAAAGATTTACGACCAGCTTGAAGCAAACGGTATTGAGGTTATAAGCTACGAAAACCCCGCCGAATTCGAGGAGATCGAGACCGAGGTGGAACAGCTTGAATCTGCCGAGGATATGGAGAAAATGCTCCAGCAGGAAGGTCTTAATATTGACGACCCCGTAAGAATGTACCTGAAGGAAATCGGTAAGGTGCCCCTGCTTGATGCAGAAAAGGAGCTGGAAATCGCCGCAAAAATGGCAGAGGGCGACGAGCAGGCAAAGCAGATGCTAATAGAAGCAAACCTCCGCCTTGTGGTAAGCATTGCAAAAAGATACGTGGGTAAAGGCATGTTCTTCCTTGACCTTATTCAGGAAGGAAACCTGGGCCTTATGAAGGCGGTGGAAAAGTTCGACTATACAAAGGGCTATAAGTTCTCCACCTACGCTACGTGGTGGATAAGACAGGCAATAACCCGTGCCATTGCGGACCAGGCGAGAACTATCAGAATTCCCGTTCATATGGTGGAGACCATACATAAGGTCTCCCGATATCAGAGACAACTTTTGCAGGAGCTGGGACATGAGGCGACTGCCGACGAGGTTGCGGAAAAAATCGGTATGTCTCCCGAAAAGGTCCGTGAGATTATGAAAATCGCTCAGGACCCCGTTTCCCTTGAAACCCCTATCGGCGAGGAGGAGGACAGCCACCTGGGCGACTTTATTCCCGACGACGACTCTCCCGCACCGCAGGATGCGGCGTCATATGCTATGCTCCGTGAGCAGATTAAAGAGGTGCTCCATACGCTTACTCCCAGAGAGGAGCATGTGCTGAAGCTTCGCTATGGTCTTAACGACGGCAGAACGCATACCCTTGAGGAAGTGGGAAAGGAGTTTAACATTACCCGTGAGCGTATCCGCCAGATTGAGGCAAAGGCGCTCCGCAAGCTGAGACACCCCAGCCGTTCAAAAAGACTTAAAGATTTTCTTGATTAATATTAACCTAAAATGCTCCGATTGTCCTTGACATATCCGGGGTGATAGTGTAAAATATACTTGTGTAAATTGTGCAATTGTGCATTTTTTAGGAGGATCCCGATGAATAAGAAGATAGTTTGCGTCCTGCTTTGCGTGTGTATGCTTGCCGGAACTCTTTTGATGACCGGGTGCAGCGTTGCCGGCGATTCCACGGGCACGGGTGCAGATGGAACTACCGGTTCCGGTTCAAGCTTGGACCGTTCAAGCATGACCCTTTCCCTGTGGGTGCCTACCTCTAAGGATACAACCGAGGAAGCGGTGTACGCAGTGGAAGAAGCTATAAACCGGATAACTCAGGCTGAATATGATACGGCTATTAAGCTCTACGCTATCCCCGAGGATGAGTATGACCAGGTTATCAAAGACCGTGTTTCCTTGCTTGAGACCCGTATTAACGAGGCAGAGCAGAAGGCAATTGAACAGAGAAAAGAGCAGATAGAAGCCGCAAAAAGGGGCGAAAGCTACGTTGAGGAATCAACTGCATACGAAAACCCCAATATGGACGGCGAATACAGCCTTGTAGTCCGCGGTGCTTCCGGCTATACCCCCGTTGAAAGAAATCAGATGGATATTTTCCTTATCCACGGGGAAGAGGATTATGATTACTACGCAGAGAACTATTACATAGAAGCTCTCGACGAGGAAATTACAAACAACTCAAAGGTGCTTAAATCCTATATTTACAGCGACTTCTTTACTGCCGCACAGAACGCAGGCTCCATATACGGCATACCCAATAACCACGCTATCGGCGAGTTTACATATTTCCTTGTAAACAAGAGACTTGTTGAGGAAGAATATCTTAACCCCGATAAGCTTACCAGCCTTGCAGACTGTCAGCAGTTTATCAACGATGTGGCGAAATACCACAAGGACGTAACCCCCATTTACGGAGATTATGCTCCCAGCTATTACAGATTCTGGTCAGGCAAGGATCAGGGAACCTTCTCCGCTCTTGCTTCACGTATTATGTATAACACCCCCATCGAGGAAGTTTCATTCTCCAATATTTTCAGCTATAATAACTATACTTCAAACCTGTACCTCTATAAGTATTTCAAGGAGCAGGGCTACGTTTCCACAACCGAGCCCAAGGAGTTCGGCGTAGGATATATTACCTGCAGTGCCGAGGAAATTCAGAAGTATGCAGACGATTACCATATCATAACGTATCTTCGTCCCGAAGGAACACGTGCAGATTACCTTAAATCTGTATTTGCCGTAAGCACGTTTACCAAGAGCACCTCCCGTTCCATGGAAATCATCACCATGCTTAATACGGACACCGAGCTGAGAACTATTCTCCAGTACGGCGCAGAGGGCGTTCATTGGAAGTATGACGAGGAAGATTCCAATATCATTGTCAAGCTCAGCGATGAATACAAGATGAATATCCTCGATACGGGTAATGAATTTATAACCTATCCCGACTATGGTAAGAGTATGGATGCGTGGAAGTATGCAAAAGAGCAGAATCTTCAGTCTTATTTCCCCATTACAGGCAACTTCCTGAACTATCAGAACGAAAACAATGCAGAGCTTCTTGTAGGCTTTGATAAGTTTAATGCAGAGCTTAAAACCCGTATTGATAATATGAAGTCCGACGAGTTTAAGAGCAGTCTTGGTGCTCTTGAGGACGAGGTGGAGAGAAACGAGTATTATCAGAAGCTCACTTATGTCCCCTCAGATAATGATACCAGAACAGGTAAAACCGAGGAGAACGGCTGGTACGCGTCTGCTTCCATTAAAAACCTTTGGAATGAGTACCTGAACGAGATTATAGGCGAAAACAAATAATTTTAATTGTAAAGCAAAGAAGGGACTGTTGATAATTAAATTATCAACAGTCCCTTTTACTTAAAAGAAAGGATAATCCTATGAAAAAACCTCTTCCTTTGATTCTTGATACCGATATCGGCAGTGACATTGACGATTCCTGGGCACTTGCCATGATTTTGAAAAGCCCTGAGCTTGATTTAAGGCTTGTTACAACAACCGCATACAATATTCCTTACCAGACTAAGGTCGCCGCAAAGCTACTTGAGGCGGCAGGGCGCACCGATGTAAAGCTTGCACCGGGACGCGGAGGGGAGCCTGCGCTTGATTCTGTTGCCGAATGGGTTGGGGACTATGATTTGACCTCATATCCCAATCTTCTCGATAATGCGGCAGACGCAATTATCGACACGGTTATGAACTCCGACGAAAAGATAACTATTCTATGTATCGGCTGCTTCAAGAACCTGGCAGACGCCTACGAAAAATGCCCGGAAATTTCAAAAAACAGCCGCCTTGCGGTAATTGGCGGAAATATATATAACGGAGCATGCAACGGCTGGCATCCTGCATTGAGCGGCGAATGGAATATCCGCTGTGACCTTGACGCATGGAGACGGGGCATAGAAAAGACAGACTGGGAGGTTGAGCTTCTTCCTCTTGACGTTTCCGGCGGAGTGCTTCTCGATACACCTTATTTTGAAAAAGTAAGAAAAGCAGGCGAAAACGATCCTCTTATCCGTGAGCTTGTTGCCAGCAACGACGTGTGGTTCAGAACTGAAAACTGGAACTATTACGGACCCACCTCACCGCTTTTTGATACCGTGGGCGTTTACGCATGTATTACACACGAAAATCTCAATTTCCAAATGCTCCCCATTTACGCAAACGACGAATCCGTGTCTCTTATCGACCCCGAAAGAGGCAAAATGATGAACGTGGCTCTCACATGGGACGATAAGGAAAGATTCTATAAATTCCTTACGGCAAGACTTTGCGGAGAAATCTGATTATAATATCTAACTAAAACGAAACACGGCGCAGCCAAAGGCTGCGCCGTGTTTTACTTTGTCAGTCCGTACATGGTGTGAACGTCTTCACGAACCTTTGCGTTGTCGGCTATCCATTCCTGAGTATACTTGAAAAGCAGGGTTTCTCTGACATTTTCTATACCGTAGTAATAGTCAAAGAAATCTTCTATGTCAGAAAACTCCTCAAGCTGATATTCCTTGCCCATTTCCGTAAGCTGTTCCTCATAGTAATCATCGGGAAGGGTGAGCTTTTCACACCTGATGATATAGTATAATATCATCTCCTCGAAGCATCTGGATTCGGAATAATCCTTTAGATAAGCGTAATAGTCGTCCATGTTTTCATAGCCGTACTGATCTTTAATATATTCCGCAAGAGTCTGCTCTGCTTCTTCGGCGGCGGCTCTGTCGGAATCAAGCTTTCCGTTATAATAATCGTTGTATTCCTTTTCCGGCACCTGCTTCATTTCGGAGTTGTCGCAAATATAATTCCACGTAAGAATAACCTTGTAGTCGGCGGTCAGCTCCTTCAGTTCCTCTCTGTACTTGTTTTTAAGCATGGTGCGGTACTGGTCTTCCGTGTAACCGAAATTTTCTATGAAAAAGGTATTTTCCGTAACGGAATTGGGGTCGGACTCGGCAACGGAGTAGTCAACCTCGTCAATATAGGTGAGAGAGATTTCCATTTCAACCTCTCTGCCGGAATTTTCAATATCCTTGTAGTAGGGGTCGGGGAGATTAAACTTAACCGTTTTTTCCTCTCCCTGCTTCATTCCGATAACGGCATCGTCAAGTTCCTTTGTGAAAAAGTAATTTGTGCCGAGGCAGAAGGACTGACCGAGGCCGTTACTGCCTCGCTTGAAGTTAAGCAGACTGTAAATTTTTCCCGTGTCGGTGAATCTGCAGGTGGTAACAATGTCTACAACATCGCCGGCAACAGCGCCTCTGTCCGGGTCCTCCGTGCGGGGCGCATAAAGAGTTATCTGCTGTTTCAGTCTGTTTTCCACATCTTCTTCCGTAGGCTCCGTGGAGATGTCGGGCACTTCAAGCCCCTTGTAATTGCATACGTCAATGTAATCCGGCAGATAGCAGTCGTAATTCTCTCCGGTGCTGTCGTAGTCGCCGTAATTTCTGTCCTTGCAGGAGGCGGTGAATATGGGGATAAAGGCTATTACAAGCAGTAAAGAAACGATTTTTTGCGCTTTTCTCATGGGTGTTTCCTCTTAAACGATTTTTGTTAATTTTATCACAACCGAAAAAACAATACAAGTATATTCGATATAAATTAACAATTGGTTATACTTAGCATGCAGTGAATAGTGAATAGTGAAGAGTGAAGAGTGAAGAAGTAAATCCCCAAAGACTGACGCCTTTGGGGATTTTGGAGCAGATGACGGGAATCGAACCCGCGTGGTCAGCTTGGGAAGCTGAAGTTCTGCCATTGAACTACATCTGCGTACCGATATTATACATCTTTTATTTGCGGGTTTCAATAGTTTTTTTCTCTTTTTATGAAAAAATGTTGACAGAACATTTGTTCGGTGATACAATATAAAAAGAACAGATGTTCGGAGGACATATGAGAACCATACTTCATTCGGACCTTAATAACTTTTTTGCCTCGGTGGAATGTCATTTGAACCCCTCGCTTAACGGTCATCCCGTGGCGGTTGCAGGCAATCCCGAAATGCGGCACGGAATAATCCTTGCCAAAAACTATGAAGCGAAAAAGTTCGGGGTTATTACAGGGGAAGCCCTGTGGGAGGCAAAGCTGAAATGCCCGGACATTATTTTTGTCCCTCCTCATTACGATAAATATATGGAATATTCAGAGGCGGTCAGGGAAATATATCACTCTTATACGGATTTGGTGGAGCCCTACGGGCTTGACGAATGCTGGCTCGACGTTACGGGAAGCGAAAAGCTTTTCGGCAACGGAAAAAGCATTGCCGATTCCATAAGGGAACGGGTAAGACGGGAGCTGGGAGTTACGGTTTCCGTGGGGGTTTCCTATAATAAAATATTCGCAAAGCTGGGCAGCGATATGAAAAAGCCCGATGCCACAACGGTAATCCCGCAGGATAGCTTCCGTGAAATTGTTTGGGGGCTTCCCGCAAGGGACCTTTTGTATATAGGACGCTCCACCGGCGAAAAACTGCGGCGCTACGGCATAAATACCATAGGCGACCTTGCAAAAACGGATACTGCGTTGCTTTCGTATATTCTCGGAAAAAACGGCGTTATGCTGAAAGCCTTCGCAAACGGGGAGGATATGTCTCCCGTTTCAAATATCGCCGCAAAAAGTCTCATAAAAAGCGTAAGCTGCGGTAGCACAGCTTCCAGAGACCTTGTGTGCGAGGACGATGTTAAAATACTTCTTATGGAGCTTTCCTCCAATGTTTCACGTCGGCTCAGGGAATACGGCTTTGTCTGCAAAACGGTACAGCTTCATATAAGAAACAAGGACCTTTCCTCCTTTGTCCGTCAGCAAAAGCTCTCTTACCCATGCAGAACCTCCGAGGCGATTTATACCTCGGCGCTGGAGCTGTTCCGAAAGAATCATAGCTTTTCG
>JAQXKW010000226.1 GCA_029010655.1 Clostridia bacterium
GAACAAAATGAGCACGAAAATACTTGTTATAGACGATGACCCCAATATCTGCGAAATGGTGCGTCTTTATCTTGAAAACGAGGGCTACGAAATCAAAACCGCCGCAGACGGCGTAGAGGGCGTAACCGCATTCAAGCTCTACGAGCCCGACCTTGTGCTGCTTGACATTATGCTCCCGAAAAAGGACGGCTACCAGGTGTGCAGGGAAATCAGAGAGATTTCCTCAAAGCCCGTTATTATGGTTACGGCAAAGGGCGATGTTTTCGATAAGGTGCTGGGGCTGGAGCTGGGTGCAGACGACTTTGTGGTCAAGCCCTACGATATGAAGGAGCTTTCCGCAAGAGTAAAGGCGGTTCTCCGCAGATACAGCTCCCACGACGGACAGCATGACGACGAGGTCATCAAGTTTGAAAACATAGAGATAAGCCTTCAAAAGTACGAGCTGAAGCTGAAGGGCAAGCCCGTTGATATTCCTCCCAAGGAGCTGGAGCTTCTCTATTTCCTTGCGTCAAACTTTAACAGAGTGTTTACCAGAGACCAGCTTTTAGATAAGGTTTGGGGCTTTGACTATCTGGGAGACTCCAGAACCGTGGACGTCCATGTAAAGCGGCTTCGTGAAAAGCTTGAGGGCGTTTCGGATAAATGGGTGCTGAAAACCGTATGGGGAGTGGGCTATAAATTCGAGCTTCTCCAGCAGTAAACCCGAAATTCTACATACTGAAGTATTTTAGTCTGAAAACGTGGGCGTCCCCCACGTTTTCTTGAAATTATGCCGTATAGGGGTAAGCCGGAATAATCTTTGAGGAATGGGAAAATGAGAAACTTCAAAAGTATTTTTTTCAAATTCGTGGCGTCGTTTTTTCTTATTATCGTTATATGCTTTGCGGCAATGTCCTTTGCCGTTTCGTCGATTTTGACGTCCTACGGCACGGAAATCAAGGCAAAAGCTCTCGCAACCTCTGCCGGCTCCCTCTTTACATATATTAAAAGCGATTTCAACGATAAAGGTGACTACGACGGACTGGGCGAATACCTGTTCACAAATATCAGGGAAAATGCGGACTACCAGAGAAAGCTCTCCGAAATGATGAAGCTTTTCAGCGGAAACGACGGGGAAATAGTGTTTCTTATTGCCGACGATAAGGGGCTTGTGCTCATGTGCGGAGGCTCCGGCGGCACGAAAATTTCGGAGGTGGCAAATTCCTCCTTTGTAAAGGACGAAAGCGGCGAAAAGGATACTGCCAAGTATTACTATATTCCCGATGAAATACAGAAAAAGCTGGAGGAGGGAAAAACCTTTGTTAAGGTAGACTCTCCCCATGATATGTACGGCTTTTTTAAGTCCGATTATATGTATTATATATTCCCGGTGTATAACGGCGGAGAGTTTACCGGGTCAATCCTTGCGGCGTCCAAAAGCTACGGCGAAACGGATGCGGTGGTGTCGGAGATGAATAAAACCGTCATAACCTCAGCTCTTTGGATACTCATTGCCACCTTTGTAATAATATATTTTGTTACCAACCGATTTATCTCCCCCATAAGAGAGATGAGCCGTGCGGCAAAAGCCTTTGCCAAGGGACAGTTTGACGTGCGGGTAACGGTCAGCGGCGACGACGAAATAGCCGAGCTTGCCACGGCGTTCAATAACATGGCGTCCTCCATGCAGACTATGGAGGATATGCGCCGCTCCTTCCTTGCCAATGTTTCCCATGACCTGAGAACCCCCATGACCACAATATCCGGCTTTATAGACGGAATTCTTGACGGGGCAATTCCACCGGAAAAGCACGAATATTATCTGGGAATTATCGCCTCCGAGGTGAGACGGCTGTCACGCCTTGTGTCCCAGCTTCTGGATATTTCCAGACTGGAGGCGGGCGAGCGCAAATTCAATCCCGAAATATATGATATATGCGAGCAGGGAAGAGAAATAATAATCGCCAATGTTCAGCGCCTTGAGGAAAAGAATCTGGACGTAAGATTTGAGTGCGACAGGGATAATATGTATGTCTTTGCCGATAAGGACGCAGTTCATCAGATTTTCTACAATATCTGCGACAATGCAATTAAATTCTCCCGAGAGGGCGGAGTTTACGAGATAAAGATTACGGAAAAGGACGATAAGCTGTACGTCAGCGTATATAACGAGGGACAGGGAATACCGAAGGAGGACCTTCCCAACGTGTTCGAGCGTTTCTACAAGAGCGACAAGAGCCGAGGCATGGATAAACGGGGCGTGGGGCTCGGCATGTATATAGCCAGAACAATAATCGAAGCTCAGGGCGAGAAAATATGGGTGGAAAGCGAAGAAGGAGAGTGGTGCCGCTTCACCTTCACATTGAAAGCAGTAAAGCAGAAGAAAAACGGTGAGGGAAAAGGCGGAAGAAAAGAATGAGATATACGGCAACATGCCTTTTCGGGCTTGAAGGACTGCTGGGGGCGGAAATCGACGCTCTCGGATATAAGCGCACGGAAACAATAGACGGACGGATAACCTTTGAAGGGGACGCGACTGCGGCGGCGGTGTGCAATATAAATCTGCGCTTTGCGGAAAGGCTCTATCTTAATCTCGGAGAGTTTGAGGCTCCCACCTTTGACGCATTGTTTGAGGGCACGAAATCACTCCCGTGGGAGGAATATATCGGAAAAAACGATCAGTTTCCCGTCAGAGGGCACGCTATAAAAAGCAAGCTGTTTTCCGTGCCCGATTGCCAGAGAATAATCAAAAAAGCCGTGGCAACACGGCTTTCAAGGGTCTATAAAATTGAGAGATTTCCCGAAACGGGCATAAAATATCAGATAGATTTCTTTATCTTAAAGGACAGGGCGGCGCTGATGATAGACCTGTCGGGCACGCCTCTCCATAAAAGAGGGTACAGACCGCAGACGGTTGCGGCGCCCTTGCGTGAAACCCTGGCGGCGGCAGCGGCGTCCCTTGCAAGACCTCGGGAAAACGTGGTGCTCTGCGACCCGTTCTGCGGCTCGGGAACTATCGTTATCGAAGCGGCAATGATAATGAGAAATAAGGCTCCCGGACTTTCACGCACCTTTGCCGCCGAGCAGTTTCCGCAGTTTCCGGAAAGCCTCTGGATACAGGCGAGGGAGAAAGCCTCGGAAAACGAAAAGGAGACGGGTTTTAGATGCCGTGCGTCCGATATAGACCCGGAATGTGTGAAAATTGCAAAAGAGTCCGCCGAAAGGGCAGGGGTCGCTGATATGATAGACTTTTCCGTGGCAGACGCACTTGACCTTGAGACAAACGGCGAGAGGGGAACGGTTGTAACAAATCCTCCCTACGGTGAAAGGCTTATGAAAGAAGAGGGCGTGGACGAGCTTTACCGCAATATGGGAAAGGCGTGGCGCCGCCTCGAAAGGTGGCAGATATACGTGCTCACCTCACACCCGGATTTTCAAAGGCTTTTTGGCAGACGTGCCGACAAAATCCGCAAGCTTTATAACGGAATGATTCCCTGTAACTATTATCAGTTTTTCAAAAATAAGCAATAAGGCGACAATCACTTCCACATACACTAATGCGACAGCACTGAAAGATAAGAAAAAACCGCGAGTTTTCAAACTCGCGGTCTTTATCATTTTGTCAGTTGCCCCAAGCGCTGTCGGGACGGCGTGAACCGTCTTCGTAGAACTGGGTCATGGGATCAACCGTGAAGTCCATTTCGCTGGGAAGAACATAAACGTCGGAGGAGAAGATGGTTATGTTAATTTCATGGAAGTAATTAAACATATCCGTGTATCTCTCAACATAGAGTGCCTTCTGCTCCTCTGTGCCGTTTACATACCATTCCTTATATACTGCGGAAAGTCCGAGCCAGTCGAAGCAGTATTTCATGGTCTTGATTCTCTGCTTATATTCGGATCTTGTCGCCTTGTCCTCTGCGGTGCAGAGCAGAGCTCTCATTTCTTCGTAATGCTCTGCAAGGTACTCAAGGGAATACATGTCGCCGGGACGGTCGTAGTTGTTAACGAAGCAGGTGCCGCACTGGTCGCCGGCCTCGTTCTGCATTACGAGATACTGATACATTTCCTCGTAACCGTCGCCGTAGTACATATAGAGATATTCTTTAATGTGGCCGACATATGTTTCAAAGCTCATTCCGGGATCCCACGCCATACGTGCCGCAAGATAACCCTTCAGCTTTTCGAAGTTGTAAGCCTTTCCGCCGCCCTCGTAGAACAGGTTGGTAACGCCGCATTTCTCAACAAGGAACTTGTAATCGTAGTAAATGTTGAAAATGTTGGGACAGCCTGCAAGGTAGTAGTGGTAAGTAACAGGGTAGTACCAGAACCAAAGCTGAGCGCCGGATTCCTTGCAGAATTTGCCCCATTCCACAAGAGAAACCTCGTCGATGCGGTTGGACCAGCCCTTGCCCTTCAGATCGCCGTGGGAGTATTTAAGCTGACCGCCTTTTTCGGAGCATTCGTTGCTTCCCAGCCAGTGGTTGTTACAGCCCGAACCGCAGTACCATACGTTAAGCCACTGTTCGGGGCGTACAGATGCGGGAACATCGTGGTCATAAAGAATGGAGTGAAGACGAAGGCCGGGATAGTATTCCTGAATATCCCTTGCCGCATGGTTTGCAAGGTCAATGTAAACTCCGGAGTAGCCCTCTTTTTGGAACTGAACGTAGTTATCGCTGCCCAATTCATAGGCGCCGCTGTAATAGGGAAGAGAAGTTTCTCTGAAGGTTGTGTTTGTTCTGATTCTGTTGCCCTGAGCCTTACCTACGCAGTACTTGCATTTACAGAATTCAATATTGTCGTTTCCGGAGAAGGACATGGAGAGGATTCCCAGCTTTATCTTTTCGGGGGAGAAGTCGTAGGAACCCCAGTTGATGATTCTTGCGATTGTGTCAAGCATACCCTGGAAAAGAATATCATATGCTTCAGCCGAGGAAGCGCAGGGCTGCCAGTTGTATTCGTCCTGAACCTCGCCGCTGTTATACTTTGCTACGTATCTTTCTTCAAGGGTCATTACCTTGCCCTTATCGTTAAGGGTGCCCTCCGGAGGCATTTCGCCGGTACCCATCTGCCAGTAGTAGCCGAAGGAGTGAGCGTTAATGAACTGGGAGCCTGCCATTGTGCCGTGGCGAATATCCGTGGATGAGCCGTGGTCGGTGGAGTTAATGTGCAGAGCCAGCGTATGCTCCTCCTTGTTGCCGAAGTGAGCGCGTACGTTTCTTATGGGAACCTCGGGATAAACGAACCTGTAGGTTCCGTCGGGAATATCAACCACTCTTGACTTGTATGAAAAGATGTAATCGTCATCGTAGAATCTGAAGCCCAGATAGTCCTCGATGATTTCGTATGCGGCATACATGTTGCCTCTGTATGTGCCGTAAATATTCAGGTTGCCGTCCTTCACCTCGTAGATGTAGCCCTCAATACCGAGCTCCTGACCCTGCTCGCTGTCTAAATCAACTGCGTTGAGAACGATTGCGGGACCGGAAACCGTACCCTTTACGATTGCAGGATTGTAGCCGGTAGCGATACGGATGTATCTCTGAAGAAGCTCAGCGGCAAAATGAACGTTGTCGTTGTAAACCGCGTCTGCGGGAAGCTGAATTTTATAATTCGATATTTCATTCCCTGCAATGGTGAACTTGTATACCTGATTTGCGCTGTCTACCGAGGAAATATCAAATCTCCCTACGAACTGGCTCTTCAGATAAAAAGAATCCTTTGCGGTGACGCTTCCGTCGGCGTCGATGTCAGCCGCATCGGTGTTGCACTCGTACCCGTCAACCAAAGCGACACGCGCTTTAACGGCAAGTGCGTCTTTTGCGTTTATGCTTCCGTCTCCGTTGGCGTCTCCCAGCGTAAAGGACTGATCGTAAACGAACTCAGCCGCACCGGTCAAGACGGCAAGGGAGGAGCACAGCATGCAAAGACATACTAAAACTGCAAGCAATTTTTTCATGTTGTACCTCCGTTTATTGCTGTTACATCCATAATACCATATCTTCGTCCGAAAATCAACATAAAAAGTAAAAAAATCCCCCTGAGGTTTATACTTCCGAAAACCTCAGAGGGATAGCTGTATATTTATTTTGCCAAGGCGCCGACGTGATTGACTGATACCTCGTTTTTGCAGGAGCCCTTTTCAAAAAACTCAAGAATATTTGAAACGGTTGTCTGCGCAATGTTATCCAGCGCCTCCTCTGTAAGAAACGCCTGATGGGACGTTACCAGAACATTGGGCATGGAAATAAGCCTTGCAAGAGTATCGTCCTCAAGAATATGGCTTGAATTGTCCTCAAAGAACAAATCGGATTCCTCCTCGTAAACGTCCAGACATGCGGCGCCCACCTTTCTCGCCTTGATTCCCTCAAGAAGGGCTTCTGCGTCAATCAGCGCGCCTCGGGAGGTGTTGACGATTACGACCCCTTTTTTCATAAGGCCGATTG
>JAQXKW010000227.1 GCA_029010655.1 Clostridia bacterium
CGGCTCTGCCGGTGGATGAGTTGTGTCCAAATACCGATTATCGCTTTATAAACGGCGGGAGCAAGCCCCCGCCCTACGGTATTATTAACGCTTATCCGCTGACGGGGAGAACATCAAACCGCACGTAGAGATTGCCGAGGGTACTTGTACCCCTGCAATGACAGGGGCGTGCCGCCCCCCTGTGCGGCGGCTTCGCCGCCGTCTATCCGCTGTTCGTCAGCCCAAATCCGCTAGCTGCCAGCCGCTAGCCGCTAACCGCTAAAAAGGCTGCCGCAAAATGCGGCAGCCTTTTTAATCCTTATTCCAAACAATTCAGTCCTTATAGGTAACTGCGTCGTCAAAGAGCTTTTCAACATCGGCTGAGGGCGCTTTCGTGCAGTATGACACGATAACAGCCGCAGCCATTCCGGCAATAAAGCCGGGGATAATCTCGTATATACCGAGAGAGGAAAGGAACACGAGCCACAGTATATCCACAGCCGCACCCGCAAGGATTCCCGCTACGGCGCCTGCAAAATTAAACCGTTTCCAGAAAAGGCTGAGAATAATAACAGGTCCGAAGGCGGCGCCGAACAGTCCCCATGCGTTTGACACAAGGCTCATAATAGTTCCCGTTCCGGGAAGAGCGGCAATAAGAAGTGCCACAACGGATATAACAAGAACCACTATACGTCCTGCCCAGAGCATCTGCTTATCGGTTGCCTTATTTTTGCGGATAATGGGCTTATATACATCGCTTGCGAATGCGGAGGACGCCGCAAGAAGCTGGCTGTCTGCGGTGCTCATGGACGCCGCAAGAACTGCGGACAGGAGAATTCCCGAAATAATGCTTAAAAACTTTCCGTTGAATATGTGTCTCACCATTGTGACAAACACAAGCTCTCCGCCCACAATATCCTCGGAATATCCCATATATATTCTTCCGACGATTCCGATAACTGCCGCAAATACAAGAATAATTACGGTCCAGCTGATACCGATTTTCGCGGACTTTTTCAGCTCCTTCTGGGATTTCAGGGACATATAACGGATGATTATATGAGGCATACCGAAATATCCCAGTCCCCAGCCCATGCCGGAAACTATATCCTTCCAGTTAGCAAATGCGTTCCAATACCCGGGGGTCTGCTCCGCAACCTGCGCCGCCGTGCACATATTTGACGTATCAAGCATAAAGCTTGCGAAAATGGGGGCAAGAAGCATTGCGCCCAGAATTATAAGTCCCTGGAAAAAGTCCGTCCAGCAAACGGCGGAATAGCCGCCGAGAAACGTATATGTAATGATTATTCCGGCGGCAACGCACATGGTGATAACCGCCGCAGTTGTGCCGGCTTCTATGCCGAACACCGTGTTGAAAAGGTTTCCGCACGCCTTAATACTGGACGCCGCATATACCGTATACGCCACAAGGAACACCACGGCGCAAATCACACGGAGTGCGGGTGATGCGGAACGGAATCTGTTGGTAAGGTACTGGGGGATAGTTATTGAGTCGTCCGCCACAATGGAAAAGCGGCGAAGTCTGGGGGCGATTGCAAGCCAGCTTATGGCATAGCCTACCGCAAGACCCACGGACACCCATACCTGACCCAAGCCGAGAGCGTATATGGACGTGGGAAGACCCATAAGCACCCATGCGCTCATATCGGACGCGCCTGCGGACAGAGCCGTTACCCATGCGCCCATCTTTCTGTCACCCAGGAAGTAGGTTTTCTCGCCGCCGTTTTTATCACGGAAGAAGAAATAGAAGCCTATTCCCAGCATGAACGCCAAATACAAAACAAATACTACTGTTTCCTGAACATTCATATTACTTATTATCTCCTTAAATCATTGATGCAGGGATTATAACATATGAAAAACAAGAATGCAATACAGAATGAATTCTATACTCAAAATATATAAAATACCCGAATTTTCAGCAATATCAGCGAAAATTCGGGTAGAATATTATTAATACCAATATAAATACTTTTTTAAGACTGTTATTATTTTTCAAACAAATCGTTCAAAAACATGGGCATAACCTCTGCGGCGTAGTCTCTGAGAGAATAGTTCCCGCCCGAAAGGCACCAGTCATATATAAGCCCTCTTTCGCACATGGCGTAATATCTGACTATATCGCCCACGGTCATGGCGTCCGTAATTTCGCCTTTTTCCTGACCTGCGGAAATAATTGCCCGCAGGAGCTTGTAATAAACTCTGTTGTGGTCGAGAAGCTGTTTCGGTCCCTTTGTAATAAGCTGTGTGGAATACAGTCTTGTCAAAAGGTCCGGGTCTATTGAGTTTTCTATCATGGAGAAAAGCTCCCTGTTCAAAAACAGCAGAACATGAAAGCTGTCGCCTGACATTTCCTCTCTTTCCTTCAGCTCAAGGTACTTTTCGTCGAAAAGGTCCGCAAGAGAGCCGAGAAGTGCGTCCTTTCCCTCAAAATAATGGTAGAAGGAGCCCTTGGAGGTGCCCGATTCGTCTATAATTTCCTCGATTGTGGTGTCCTCGTAGCCCTGCTCATAAAAAAGCTTCCATGCGGCGGAAACAATTCTCGCCTTTGTATTTCTTTTATTTTTCATTTTCAGCAGTACCCACGGCGCAGGTGCGCTTTTATCAGCATGTGCGTTTTGTGCGCTGCCGTGTCTCCCCTTATTCTTTACAGATATTTTAACATAAAGGGACACCTTTGTCCATAAATTTGCAAAAAAACACGGTTTTCTCCGTTGAATTCGGGCAATACTTATGGTATAATTTTCATATGACAAACCCGGAGGAAGCATAAACCGTATGAGCAAGAGAGAAAGCAGGTATCATAACAATCGCAGAACAACCGTTATCACCGTAATTGCGGTTATTTTTGTACTTGCGCTTTTTGTCCGTCAGGAGCTTTCAAATAAAAGCATCCAGGCTGAAATTCCCGGGGGCGTATGCGAATTTCACTTTGTGGACGTGGGGCAGGGCGACTGTTCCCTGTTTGTAACGGAGGATTCTGCGGTGCTTATTGATGCGGGTCCCAAATCCGCCGGAGAACAAACCGCCGACTACGTATCACAGCACACAGATACAATCGAGTATTTTATTCTCACCCACCCGGACGAGGACCATATCGGCGGCGCCGTTTCCGTCATTAACAGCGTTAAGGTGGATAATATTATTATGTCCGACGCCGTAAAGGACACATATGTTTTCAACAGTCTTTTGGACGCAATCGAAAACAGCGAAATAAACATAATTAAGGCTGTTCCGGGAAGCGAGTACCGGGCGGGAGAAATGAAGATGGCCGTGCTCGCCCCCATAGGAGAGTTTGACGACTACAACAATTACAGCGTGGTAACACGGATAGAATACGGCGCCACCTCGGCGATCGTCACGGGAGACGCGGAAAAAGGCTCCGAGAAGCTTATGACGGAGAAATACGGGAGCGCTCTTCGCTCCGACGTGCTGAAGCTCGCCCACCACGGCTCCTCAACCTCCACGGGAGAAGAATTTTTTCGGGCGGTTTCTCCCCGATATGCGGTTATCTCCTGCGGAAAGGATAACAGCTACGGACACCCCCACGGGGAGACCCTTGAGCTTCTGAACAAATACGGCGTAAAGTATTCTCGGACGGACCTTGAGGGCAGTATCGTTTTCGTTTCGGACGGCGAAAATGTTACCCGCCGGTAAAAGCCGTTTTCCCGAATTTTGATAATTTCAACAAAAAATCTTTACAAAAGTATTCCTGTATGGTATTATAGTTTACAATACACCCCCAAAAGGAGTTATTATGGAAAATAAACTTACAAAAAAATACGGTCTGTTTACAGCCATTTGCATGGTTGTGGGAATCGTAGTAGGTTCCGGAGTTTTCTTTAAGGCGCAGAACATTCTCAATACCACCAACGGCGACATGCCCCTTGGCATTATCGCATGGCTTCTGGGCGGTGTTGCAATGCTTATCTGCATTCTTACCTTTGCCACCATGTCCGGACACTATGAAAAATGCAACGGTATTGTTGACTATGCGGAGGAAACGGTGGGCAAGGGCTTTGCCTACTACATAGCATGGTTCAGCACCTTTATTTATTACCCCGGAATGACCAGCGCTCTCGCATGGCTTTCCGCCCGTTACACGGTCGCCCTTTTCGGCGGCGACATAACAGGCGGTCTTTGCATGACCCTGAGTTGCTTCTATCTTTGCCTCTCCTATACCATAAACGTCCTGTCCCCAAAGCTGGCGGGCAAATTCCAGGTCAGCACCACGGTTATTAAGTTTATCCCGTTGCTTGTTATGGCTGTGGGAGGCACGATTTTCGGACTTATCAACGGGCAGACCGCTGACGCCTTCAGCACCTTCGGCGCCGCCGCAAGCACAGAGGGCGGCACAATGAACGCTCTGTTCGCTTCCGTCGTTGCAACCGCCTTTGCATATGAGGGCTGGATTATAGCAACGTCCATAAACTCGGAAATTAAAAATTCCAAGAAAAATCTGCCTATCGCACTTACCGTGGGCGGCATTATAATTATACTGATTTACGTTGTCTACTACATAGGCATTGCAGGAGCCGTTGACGTTGCAACGCTCAGAGAGCAGGGCGCAAATGCGGCGTTTGAAAACATGTTCGGCGCCGTGGGCGGAAAAATCATCAGCGCCCTTATTGTTGTCTCCTGCCTGGGAACGCTTAACGGACTTATGGTTGCGTCAACCCGAGGAATGTACTCCATTGCAGTGCGCAATCAGGGTCCCGACCCGGAAACTATCTCTCAGGTGGACAAAAGAACAAATATGCCCGGAAATGCGGCTGTAATAGGTCTTATAGTAACTGCCGCATGGCTGTTCTACTTCTACGGAGCAAATCTCCACACGGAAAATATTTTCGGCCTGTTCGGCTTTGACTCCTCGGAGCTTCCCATTATCACCATTTACGGCTTTTATATTCCCATATTCATTATGTTCATAAAGAAAAAAGGTCTTTCCGCGGAGGAGGACGGAAAAAGGCATATCGTTAAAAATATCGTTATGCCCTCCCTTGCGGTTGTCGCCTCTGCATTTATGGTGTTTGCCGCACTGTACTCACACGGCATCACGCCCTATCTGACCGCAAAGGAAAACGGAAATTTCTCCTGCCCCGTTTTGTTCTATCTTATTATTTTTGCGGTAATCCTTATTGTCGGATCGTTTTTCTATAAAAAAGAAAGAAATCAGTAAAATTACATAAAGAGAGTCGCAGACAGCGTGCCGAACTGACGGGTCTGCGGCTTTCTTTCGGAGACAGCCATGAACGAATACAAGTACAAAACAGAGCTTCACTGCCACACAAAATACGTCAGCAAATTCTGCGCTACTGTTGACGCCGAGAACATTACCGAAGAATATCTTAGATTCGGATATTCCACGGTGGTTATTACAGACCACCTTAACGCGCGCACCTTTACCCACCCTGACGCGGAAAAGCTATCCATGAGAGATAAAATGGAATACTACCTGGAGGGTTACAGAAAGGTAAAGGAATACGCAGGGGACAGGCTGAATGTCCTTTTGGGCGCAGAGGTGTGCTTTCCCCAGAACGGGTCGGATTACCTGATTTTCGGGCCGGACGAAGCTTTCTTTCTTGATAACCCGGATATGTACCTCCACGACAGGTACTGGACCGGAAGCCTTGCCCACCACAACGACTGCCTTTTTATTCAGGCTCACCCTTTCCGATGCGGCTGTGCCGTAACCGAGGACTGGGTAATAGACGGAATTGAAGTTTATAACGGACACCCCAACCAGAGAAACCATAACAAAATCGCCGAGGAATGGGCAAAAATATACCCTCGGTATATTCTCACCTCCGGCAGCGACCGCCACGACGCCCCCTGCCACCCCGACGCAGGCATCCTTACAAAGGAGCCGATTACCTCAAATAAACAGCTTGTGGAAATACTGAAAAGCGGGGATTATAAGCTTATCAGAGACGAAGAAACCCGCAAAAAGGGCAAGGCAGACCTTGAAGCATGGCTGAAAACTTTGTGACCTGCGAGTTAGAAAAAACGAGCATTTGAGAGAAAACGTGAGAAAACGGGAGTTCTCATAGAGATAAATTAAATTTCCCGAAAATATTTCGGAAAAAGTATTGACAAACCCCTACCGCTTTGTTATAATGCTACTTGCTGAAAATAAATAAGCTTCAAATCGGAGGATAATTCAATGTCAACTTATATGGCAAAGAAAGAAACCGTTGAACGCAAGTGGTATATTATCGACGCGGCAGGAAAGCCCCTCGGTAAAACCGCCGTTACAGCGGCTACGATTCTTCGCGGCAAGCATCGTCCCGAGTACACTCCTCACGTTGACTGCGGCGAGTTCGTTATCATTATCAATGCTTCTAAGGCTGTTCTGACCGGCAATAAGCTGAATCAGAAATACTATCGCCGCCACACCGGCTGGATCGGCGGCCTCAAGGAAGTTTCCTACAAGCAGCTCATGGCTACAAAGCCCGAGCTTGCAATGCAGCTTGCCGTTAAGGGTATGCTTCCGCATAACTCTATCGGCGCAAAAGCTATTACCCGTCTGAAAATCTACGCAGGCGAGAACCACAACCAGGCGGCACAGAAGCCTGTGCCCTACGAAGGCTGAGAAAGGGGATAACAGACAATGTATACAAGTGCTAAACCTTATTTCTACGGTACAGGCAGAAGAAAGAGCTCTGTTGCCCGCGTCCGCCTTTATCCCGGCAGCGGCAATATTACCATCAACGGCCGCACCATTGATGACTACTTCGGTCTTGAGACCATGAAGCTCATCATCAACCAGCCCTTTGAGGTTACCGGAACTGTCGGCAAGTTCGACATCGTTGCAAGCGTCCGCGGCGGCGGTTTTTCCGGCCAGGCAGGCGCAATCCGTCACGGCGCATCCCGTGCGCTTCTTCTTGCAGACGAGACCTTCCGTGCTCCTCTGAAGAAGGCAGGCTTCCTGACCCGTGACCCTCGTATGAAGGAAAGAAAGAAGTACGGCTTGAAGGCAGCTCGTCGTGCAAGCCAGTTCTCAAAGAGATAAGCTGTATTATTTCAAAGATTACAAAGCCCCATCGGCTCAATGCCG
>JAQXKW010000228.1 GCA_029010655.1 Clostridia bacterium
ATTAAAAGGATTATAGTCAATAAGGTTTCTTCGGATGATTTTCCGGGTACTGCGGATATGAATTCGGACGGGAAAATCAACGCAATGGACGTTTTGCTTTTGAAAAAACTGGTTTTGGGAATATCCTAATAAAAGGGCGGCACAGCCGCCCTTTTCTGTTGCTTTGCGGTTATTAATACGCCGAATCTCGCATATAATGGCTTGACTGAAAGAAAGGACGGACTTTATTATGGATAAGCCTGAAATGAAAAAATATGCGGGAGACACCTTCTGCACGGTGAAGTTTGATTATACCGCCATGACGGAATGCTCCGCCGAGGTCACCATGCCCGACTACTACCCGGAGGTGCGGCGGATTGTCTCCGCATTTGCGGAGGTTTTGCCGGACTCCAAATACCTCTCCGAGGGAAATCTTGAATACGGCGGAACCGTGTCCTTCAGCGTCCTCTACATTGGGGACGACAATTCCCTGTGCTGTGTGCCGTACAGCAGCGAATATTCCGACTCCGTACAGCTTCCCTCTGAGGTCGAGGGAAGCGCCTGTGTGAAGATTGTCTCAAAAGCTGAAAACACTCAATGCAGAGTTACGGCTCCCAGAAAAATTTCCCTGAAAACAAGGGTAAAATCGCAGATTATGTCCGACGGCAGGGAAAACTATTCCTGCGTGCAGAAAACCGCCTCCGGCGAGCCCTATTTCGGCGGCTCTCTGGAATATCTGGACAGAACCGTCAACACCGTTTTCCGCAAATGGGGAACAGGTACGGGAAGCTGTACGGGAGAAATCCCCGACGCCGCCGGCTCAAAGCCCGTTATGTGCTCCGGGAGCATAAATATAACCTCCGCCACAGCGGGGCGTGACTGCGTTACGGTAAAGGGCAGTGCCTGTGTCAGGTGCATTGTCTTTAACACCGACGGGGTTTATTCCACCGTAACAGGGTCGCTCCCCTTTGAAGAAACAGTAAATATGGAGGGTACTGCCGAGGGCGACCGTGTGTCCGCTTTCGGAAGAGCCGCTTCCGTCAGCGTCAGCACGGACGGAGCCGCCGCATCGGCTGAGGTTGAATACGATTTGGACGTTACCGCCTGCCGTCCCTCCCTTGTTTGCGTAACCGACGATATTTATTCAACCGTTTCCCAGCTTGAACTGGAAAGAGGACAGACAGAGCCCATATGCCTGCTTGCATGCCACAACGGACAGTTTACCGTAAACGGGGAAATAAAGCGTTCAGGCGATAAAAAGGGAGATTCCTGTATCGTTACAGCTTGCGCCGAGCCTGTCTTTGAAAAAGCGGAAATTAAGGACGGACGCCTTATTCTGTCAGGCAATATGCGGGCAAAGGTTTTTGAAGCGGCAGACGGAGATATAAACTGCGAGGAGGGAACCCTTCCCTTAAAATACGAAATACCCGCCGAGGGGGACGCCGCACCGCAGGAGGTGCTTTGGAACGCCGACGCATCGGTGATAAAGCTCAGCGCAAAGGACATGGGCGACAAAATCAACTTTACCGCAGAGCTTTGTACGGCGGTGGAGGCGGTGAGAAAATACAGAATAACCCCCGTCACCGAAGCCCGTTTCTCGGGAGAGGGGTTGTCAGAGGGAGCAGGGTGCGTAATAAAAATATGCTGTCCCGAAAAGGGAACACCCGTATGGGAAATAGCCAAAAAGCACCATGCCGCAATACCCGAGCTTGAAAGAATAAACGGTATCAGGCGGGATTCCGTTTCCGACGGCTCTCCCCTAATAATTAAATAAGCTTTGTCCTTATTGACATATCTCCGATAATATGGTAACATTTTGTCGGAGGTATGTTTATGGACGCTTTATTTGAGGTTAAGACCGTTGACAGCAAAAAGACGGTCAAAAAGTACAGCTCGCTGCTCATGGTATCGAAAGCCGTGACCGTACTTTATTACGTATTAGCAGGCTTGCTTCTTTTGCTCTGGTTGATAGCCGCAGTACTTATGCCCGACGAGGCTTATAATCTGACCTATTGTCTGATACTGGGGCTTATTCTCTTTGTATTTGCCCTTTTTATGCCCGAAATAGTATCTTCTTCATCGCTGAAAAGAACCCCCAAGGCTCTTTTGAACACGGAGACAACATATAGGTTTTACGACGGGTATTTTTCACAGTCAAACGACGTGGTAAAGACAAATTCTAAATACTGCGTGTTTGACAGAATTGTTGAACGGAGAGACTGCTATGCCCTGTATATGGGAAGAATGTCCGTTGCAATACTTCCCAAGGACTGCTTTACGCAGGGGCTCCCCGGCGGCTCCCCCGAGAATTTCAGACGCTTCATTGAGGAGCGTGTTCATGTGCGCGCAAAAACGGCGGGAGCGGGCAGAACTGCGCCCGTGTGGCTGAAGTGTGTCATTGCCGTGTTGGTTTTGTGTCTCATGCTTGCGGCAGTACCCCTTTCAAAGAAATTAAGCAGGGAAACGCAGGAGATCTTTGATTATCCCGATTATTCCATTTCGCTTACCTCGGAATTTGAAGATTACACCGAGTATTATGACGGCATGGGCAACGGATATATTTTAGCCGCCGACGGGATTTCCGTGTACGTAACGCCCGTTACCGAGGGGTATGTGTCAGAGTATTACGGCGAGATCTCCAATTCTCCGGAGACTTATCTTGAAATTTTGGAAAGCGAATACGGAATGAAGGAGGGCTTGCCCGACAAAAAGGTGGAAAAGGCGGACAACGGGGATATAACCGTGTCGTTTTCCTATACGGTGGTTGACGGCTGGGATACTCAGGGCGAAACCCTGACAGAGTATTACGAGTATTACTTTGCAAAATTACAGTATCGTGACGGAGTGCTGTGGACGACGGAGATATTCTGCGACAGCGAGTATCTTGAAGAGTACGAAAGCCTCATTCCCGGTTGGCTTGACTCTGTTGTGATTAAATAATGAATTCCCGGAAGCAGTCGGCACGACCGCTTCCGGGTGTTTTATATAGGGGGAATACGGACAGTGACAGCAGACGGTAGGGCGCCGTCTTGCTCCCGCCGTTTGCCTTCCCTTAACACCGAACCCCATTTTTCC
>JAQXKW010000229.1 GCA_029010655.1 Clostridia bacterium
TATATGTAAAGCCTCCAAAAAAATTGCAAAATGATTAAACAGGCTCTCTTTGAAAAGAAAGCATGTTTAAGCACTTCCCTTTACAAAGGATTATGGCGAGAACCGTATTTGTTCCCGCCATAACCTCGAAAACATATCAAATGATAATATTAAATTTAAGTCTTACTGAACGGACTGCTCGGATACGAAGTCCCAAGCGCCTGTATCGCTGTTTACGCACTTTATGTATGCGGTATCGCGGATAGCGTCGCCCGTTGAGTCGAACTTAATTGCACCGCTGACGCCGGTATACTCTACATTGGGAAGAGCCTCCATAACCTTTGCGGGATCCTTGGAGTCTGCCGCCTTTATAGCCTCGAGAGCGGTGTAGTATGCGTCGTAGCCCATTGCGGAAACTGCGGCGATTATATCGTTACCGCCGTTGTTGGTCAGATACTGCTCGTTGCCGTCAGCGTTGAGCCATTCCTTGATACCCTTATCGAATTCGGGGTTACCGCCCTCCTGATAGAAGGTGGAAACGTAGATCTGGAGACCCTTGCCGGTAGCAGCTTCAAGGATAACGTTGGAATCCCATGTATCACTTGCAACTATCGGAATATCGATGCCCTGAGCGTCTGCCTGGTCAACGATAAGCTGAGCGTAGGAAATGGAGCAAGGAGCGAAAATAACTTCTGCGCCTGCGTTCTTTGCGTTGGTAAGGTAAGAAGTAAAGTCGGAGTTATCCTTCTGGAAGGACTCTGTTGTAACCTTCATGCCGAGACCTTCTGCAGCTTCTGCAAAGTAGTTGATAAGACCCTGGTCGTAGTCGTTACCAAGCTGACCGAGACAGTAAGCGTTTGTTGCACCGAATTTCTCATGTGCGAAGTTTGCAAGAACCGTGCCCTGGAAAGGATCCAGGAAGCAGATTCTAAAGTAATGGGTGTTGCCCTCTGTTACCTGGGGGTTGGTGCAGGTTACGCCCACAGCGGGGATGCCTGCGTCCTTAAAGGTATCGGAAGCGGCGATAGATACGGAGGAGCCGTAGGAGCCGAGGATGATAGAACAGCCTGCGCTTACAAGAGTGGAAGCTGCGGAAACCGCTTTATCGTTAGAGGACTCGTTGTCGGCATATTTCAGCTCTACCTTATACTCTTCACCGCCGATTGTAACGGTAGGAGTCAGGTAGTTAGCGTACTGCATACCGAGCATTTCCTGCTTTCCGCCTGCGCCGTTGTCGCCGGAGGAGGGCTCGTATACGCCGATGTAAATAACCTTTTCGTCAGTTTTTTCGCCGCAGGAGGACGCAAACAGCGCACAGCCCAGGCAAAGTGAAATTGCAAGAATAAGCGATAGAATTTTCTTCATGAGTATTCCTTTCTTGCACCGTACCGGTACACATAAAAATTTAAGGTAAATCCCTGATTTACTCTTAATGAACTTATTATAATTCAAAATTCACAAAATGTCAATGATATTGGGCACATTTTTGAACAAATTTGATATTAAATATTCATTTTATGTAAAATTAACAAAATTTTACATGTTGAATTGTTCAAAATAAAATGGGACAATATACAGAAAAACCCCCTGCTTTACGAATGCGCAGGGTGTTTTTCATTTTGCAGTTTACTGTTCTTTGATTTCGGAAAGCAGTACCGTACGACCGCCTTCCTCACGGCTTCTCAGACCTGCTATAACAAGCTTCATCAGCTCAACGGAGTCCTCAAACGGTACGGGCTCAACGCCGGTACGGAGCCAGTTGACAAACAAATCAAGCTGTTTTTTGAATGCATAGTAGGAATCCTTGCAGTCAACATATACGCTGTCGGCGCTGCCTATTATAAGCATTCCGGCTCCTGCCATGCCTATTCCCTGCGGAATATCCACTCTGCATCCGCTTTTATGAACTAGGTGTACCTGAGCCTGCTCATACACACCGGTGTTCTGAACTGACACAAAGCCCGAGCCCAGGAGAGGATACATCTGCTCTAAGGCGTGTATGCCGTAGGTTTCCCATTTTTTCGGCATGGGAGCGCATATATACATAAGCTTTCCAAGCTCGTATGAGGTAGCGTAATAGGGCTCAAACTCCTTTGCATATCTCATGCAGGAGGAGGTTATAAACTGTTTGCCCTCTTTTTTCCACTTTACGAAGGTTTTAAGATCCTCCTCTGTATTGACCAGAGGCTTATCTATGAACATGGGAATTCCTGCGTCAAGGAAAGGCTTGCAGCGTTCAACGTGTTCGTTTCCGTCGTCTGTGGCGCAGATAACGGCGTCCACCTGACCTATCATTTCCAGCGGGTCGTCGACCACGTTGGGAATATTGGAGGCTTTTGCCATATGCTCCGCCATTTCTCTTTGGGCGTAGCCGGTACAGCAGATATGGGTAATATGAGCGCCGGGAATACCGATAGTTGATTCTGGCTGTTTATAAAGATACTGGGGTATTACGGGGAAAGGACATTCGTCCATATACTTTTTATTATACCCGTTGAACATTGCGCTCCAGGAATACGGATGACCGTTGCCCTCGGTCATACCGAGAATACCGATTTTAAGCTCTTTATCTCCGAAAGGTACTTTTGACATAATAATCTCCATTCAGCCGCCCTGCGGCGGCACAAATTGTTATGAAATTCTCCTGTGTTTCCGAAGAAAACAAAAATGGGTTGGGTCCCGCTTTTAAGGAGAATTTCGGCGTGAAATAACTTGACGAAGGAATTGAACCAACGTCATTTTCACGCTAATCTACTCATTTCTTGGGGCGCGAAAGAACTTCCATGATTTTAGGAATATTCACGTCCTTAAAGGTTTCCTTAACAGCCGCCGTTGTTTCTTCGCTGATAGACGGCGCCTCAAAATATTTCGCATTGGACAGCACCTGCTCGCTTGTATCTGCGCCGAGAACAAGGCTTGTGATACCGGGCACGTCTCTCATAAAGGAAATTGCAAATTCCGCAATGCTCATACCCTCTTTTTCCGCATACTCTCTGAGCTTTAATATTTTGGGCTTTGCATACTCAAGGAGAATGGGGTCGGTTATCTTTTCCGGGTCAAGGAAAAATACGCCCTGCAAAAATACGCTTCTTACGAAAACGGTAAATTCTCTTTCACGGAGCATATCAACTACGCCGCAGTTTATTAGCCGTTGGTCAAAAATGCTCATGGGAATTTGCGTTGCCGTATATTCGGGGTGCTTCAAAACCTCGTAAACATCGTTATCCGTATATACGGAAACGCCTACCATATCGCAGTAGCCTCTTGACGGGAGAGTACCCATGATTTTTGCGGTTACATCGCCCTTGTGGTAAAGGTTACAGGAATTATGAAGCATAATATTATTGACCTTTGAGACTCCCAGCTTTGAGAGGGAGGTTTCTACGTTTTCAATAATAAACTTTTCAATTTCCTTATCGTCCTCAAGTGAGAACTCGGGTACTTTTGTGGTAATGAAGGGCTTTTCCCCGACGGTAGCGAGAAATCTTCCCAGAACGTCCTCGGAATTGCCGTATGCTCTTGCCGTATCCAGACTGCACACGCCGTTTGCAAGGGCGGTTCCGAGCATTTCGAAGCTCTGTTCTTCCTTGGGCTGACCGGCGTTATTGGCAATGCCGTAATTCATACCCAGCTGAACGGTTCCCAAAGACATTTCGGAGACGCGGGCTCCGCAGACAGTTTTATAATTCATATCGATTACCAATCCTTATCTGCGATTTTTCTGCCGCTTATTGCATCTGCAATGCCGCCGTAATACTGCCAAAGTCCCACGACATCGGCGCCTGCGGAAATAAAGGTATAGCCCTCGGAAACCAGCTCGTCGAAGTTGCCGGGACCGCCGACTGTGCCCGCCCACTTGCCGTGGCGTCTTGCACATTCTGCAATTTTCTTTCTTGTTTCGATGATTTCGGGAAGGTCACACT
>JAQXKW010000230.1 GCA_029010655.1 Clostridia bacterium
GTCTTATAAGTGAAATCCCCGGAAAGAAAAACGATGATGTGATAAAGGAGATCAAGGAGCTTGCCGAAAAATCAAAAAGCCTTCTACATAAAGACGAGCAATCTCACAAGTATGGATTGCCACGGACGGCATTATGCCGCCCTCGCAATGACAGCGTAGGTGAGGTGCAACGATTAAAGGTGCCATCAAACCGTCCGCAGAGATTGCCACGGGTACTTCGTACCCTCGCAATGACACGGTGGACGCAAGCGCCCCGTGTGCGCTGTCTTTGCCGGTCGCTAACCGCTAAAAACAGGGCTGCCTTTCGACAGCCCTATAATTATTTACTGTTTAATCAGCTTTTTCTGTGCCGTTTTAAGCAGCTTAATGAGCGGAACAATCAGAAATCCGCAAACAAAGTTGCTTACCCCGTGAATGCAGTCGTACACAAGGCCTGCGGCAATCCATGACAGCATTCCCTTAAAGGACAGACCGAATATAACAGCCTGAGCGGGAGCGTACAGGATGCCGAAAAGCAGTCCGTGCAGTCCGCAGCATATCATGTAAACTATGGGGTGTACGTTTTTCGGCAGAAGCATTACAACGCCCCACAATACAGTCCATATATACAAATAGGGAATCCACCACAGACCGAACCCGTTGAAAAGCCCTGTCAGGAACACAAAAATGTAAATGGGATAAAGTGCCTTTGCCCTGTAAACCACAGTCAGGGCTACAATGAACACCCCTATAAGGTGAACGTTGGGCAGTACCTCCATAAGCACCTTTGAAGCATACATCAATGCTCCCAGCATTCCGAAAACGGCAATTTCAGAAAATTTCAGCCTCATTTCTCAACGGCGAACATGTAGGAAGCGCCGTCGGTGATTTCGGTTGAGTCAACGCCGGAGGTGGCGTATTCGCCGTCCACATAGAACGCCCAGTAAGTGCCGTCAACATCGTAATCGGCAGTAATGCCGTTGACGGTCTTAACATACAGTCCGTATTGACCTTCTTCGCCCTCAATCAGCTCAAGCTCGGTCAGAGCGTCGCCCACGGTACCTTTGTCCGTGTGAACGTCGAAGACGGTCTCGTTGCCCTCTGCGTCCCTGACGGTGAAGGTGAACTGATGTGCGCCCTCGCCCACCGAAACGGATTTTCCGGCATCAGCGGTGTCCTCGGCGGTGGTATCAGCCACAGTGGTGTCAGCCGCAGTAGTATCTGCGGCGTCGTTTTTGTTTCCGCAACCCCAGCTAAACAGTGCCGTAGCCGTAATCAGCACAATGCAGAGGAGCAGAGACAAAACAAAACTTAATCTTTTGTTTTTCATAAAATGTCTCCTGTAAAATTGAATTATCTCCCAACCGGCGCTCGCAGTATAGGGGGAGATTTTTGAAAGTCCGGGTATTTCGACTCGGCACACGTACGTCGCCTTCTCAGAATAGCTCCAATGACTTGTCCCCGAATACGGCTTCGGGCAAGACGTACGAAAGAAAATGCCTCACGGCGACGGGCTCGTACAGGTTTTTCACCTGTTTCCCCGAAAATTCAAGATATTATATCACAAAAAGATAAATAAGTAAACAAAAAAGAGTTTGAAAAACTATTTTTTGTTTAGTTACAGCCTGATGACAAGACGAAGTCGGTCATCAGGCTGGCAGAGGTAGACAAAGGGAGGCAGATTTGGTGATTTCGCCGCTCGTCGGCGTACAAAGGTACGCCAGAGGGCGAAAGCGCCGAAAGCCAATAACGGCAGGCTGTAAATGCCTGCCGTTAAAAAAATCTGACCGTTCTTTTACAAATTGTAATATTAGATTGCCTTTGTATTATTTTGACTTATATTGGCGGTCTGTCCGCTTTGTCTACACTCTGGAAGTAAATAAAAAAGAGCTTGAAAAGCTCTTTTTTTATTTACTTATTTCATTATTCTTATATGAGATTCCAGACCTTCAAGGGAGGGGAACAGACTGCGTGCGTCTTTTTCATTGATTTCGTCGGTTATAAGCTCTGCAAAACCCTCCGGCGACCCTTGAAGAATCTCAGCCCCCCCAAAAGCAAGACGGACAGCTTCGGCACATTCCTCGGGGGATTCTGTGCGTATTCTGAGATAATATGAGAAGCTGTTTTCCTCAAAAGGAGTAATATATCCGTCCGGAGCATATTCCCATTTTGCCGATCTTTCTTTTTCCGCAATCCCCGATAAAACGGAAACCACATCAGCTACCACAGCACCTGCCGTAGGCATTCTGCCGGCACCTCTGCCGTAGAACATAACGTCGGCGGTAACCGGCGACATTACCCTTATGCCGTTGTAAACGTCGTCCACAAAGGAAAGGGGGCAGTCGGAGGGAACAAAGAACGGACAAACGAAAACAGATGCGCTGTCCTCTCCTATACGGGCAGAGCCGAGGAGCTTTACCGTGCCGCCGAAACGGGCAGCGGCGTCCATGTCAAGGGGGGTAATATTCCGCATGGTTTCTCTGTATACATCACCCTCGTCAGCCATCATGTCAGTCGCCACGGCGGTAAGTATCATAATCTTTCTCTGTGCGTCAAACCCGTCAACATCGGCTGTGGGATCCTTTTCGGCGTATCCCAGTCTCTGCGCCTCGGAAAGCGCTTCGTCAAAGGACGCACCGTCCTTTTTCATTCTTGTGAGGATGTAATTGGTAGTGCCGTTCATAATGCCGTCAATGCCGGAAACGGTATCTCCGGCAAGAGAGGTTCTCATGCCCCTGATTTCGGGAATACCTCCGCCCACAGACGCTTCAAACAGGTACTGAACGCCCGCCTGTCTTGCGGCAGAAAGCAGTTCAACTCCCCGTTTTGCCACAAGCTCCTTGTTGGAGGTAACAACGCTTTTTTTGTTTTTCAGCATGAGCATGGAGAAGTCAAAAGCGGGATTAACGCCGCCCATAGTCTCGCACACAACGGAGATTTCGGGGTCGTCCGCAATTATGTTCACATCGTGAACCACTCTGTCTCCGTAGGGAGAATCGGGAAATTCTCTTAAATCGAGAATGTATTTTACATAAATTTCGTCGCCCACAAGCCGTTTAACAGCGGCTTTGTTCTGTTCGATTACCTCCGTAATGCCGCCGCCGACAACACCGAAGCCGATTATTGCAATGTATTTCATTCTGTACCTCTTGATTTTATCTCTTCGTCAATTATCCTCGCGGCAGTGCGAATGTAAGCCTCGCAGGGACGGCGGCGGTAATAGTCCGCAGTCCGCTCCTCGGGAACGGGAGCCGAAGCGCCGGGAAGCCCCAAAAGCTCACGGCAGATTATGGAGCCGTTTTCCTCTTTCAATCGTGCGGCAAGACGCTGTATCAGCTTGTAGTGCTCTGCCTTGGCGTCTCTGTGGTTAGGGTCGTAGCCGCCCCATAAAAGCCCCGCAACCATGAAAGCACCGGACACGGCGCCGCAAACCTCACGGAGCCTGCCCATTCCCCCTCCGAAGGAGGAGGAAACGGCAAGAGCTGTCCGCTGGTCAAGCCCCGTTACATCGGAGAAAGCAAGCAATACCGCCTGTGAGCAGTTGTAGCCCTTCCGAAACAGCTCTCCGGCTAAAACGTCATGCTCCATACTCAGTCAACGGAAATAACAGACTCGTCCCACATTTCGGGGGCGCTGTAGCCCAGCATATTAACAACCGTTGCCGCCACGTCGGAAAGCCCGAACTGTCCGCAGTCTTCTTTGACCGTATATTTGTCGGAATAGAAATTGTCGTAAATTATAAAGGGAACACGGTTCAGAGTGTGGCTGGTCTTAGCTTTATATGAACCGTCCTTTCCCGCCTTGGGAAGTCCAGTCTTTTTGTCAGTCTCAAACATCTCGTCCGCATTGCCGTGGTCTGCCGTAATGAGAGCAACGCCGTGCAGCTCGTCAACAACGGCGAGAATTCGTGCAAGCTGGAGATCGAGAGCCTCCATGGAGCAGATAGTAGCTTCAAGGTTGCCCGTGTGTCCCACCATGTCGCCGTTGGGGAAGTTTACACGCAGACAGGGGTATTTTCCGCTGCGGAGAGCTTCGATAAGCTTGTCCGTAATTTCGGCGCACTTCATCCAGGGGCGCTGTTCAAAGGGAACTACATCGGAGGGAACCTCCACATAGGTTTCCAGCTCCTCGGAGAATTTACCGGA
>JAQXKW010000231.1 GCA_029010655.1 Clostridia bacterium
GGGTGACGTTCTTTATTACCGCCACGGTGACGGGGGCGCGGACAGTCATCAGCTGAAAGCTGGAAAGTTCCGCCGCAACCACGGAGTTTTCGTCCATTTCGCCTATACGGTGGAGAAGCGGCTCGCCGATATTTCCGCCGAGAAAGGTTTTCCTGCCCGATTCGGCGAGGATTTTCGATATTATTGTTGTGGTGGTGCTTTTGCCGTCGCTTCCGGTAACGCCGATAACAGGAGCCGGGAACATTTCCAGAAAAAGCTCCATTTCCGAGGTTACCACAGCGCCGTTTTCCACAGCCTCCCTAAGAACGGGCATATCCGGACGAAAGCCGGGGGAGCGGAATATATAATCCGCCCTCATGGGAGAAAGATAATCTTCGCCCAGCACAAGCTCAGCTCCCATTTTAAGAAGCGTTTCTCCCTTTTCGCCCAACTGCTCCAAGGTTTTTTTATCTCTTACCTCCAGGTGCGCTCCCATGTCCGAAAGCATTCCCGCAAGGGGCATATTGGACACGCCCACACCCAGAAGTATTACCTTTTTATCCTTAAACATTGTATTTAATTCCATAACACGTCCTCCGTTCCCGTTAATTATACACCCCGTTTTCCCGTTTAGCAAGTATTTATTGCATATTTGCAACATAGGGAGAAGTCACAAATCCGTTACGCTATAATCGCATTGTTTCCGGAAACCGGGTCAGCCCCCGAAAAGGCAATTTACATACAAGAGAGGTAGAAAGTGACAGACATTCGACTGAATCTCGGACTTTTTTCAGAAGCCGGCACAGCTTCTCAAAGCGGCGGTGCGGCACAAGCCGAAAGCGGCAGTGCGGGCGGCGCCCCTGAAGGCTCCGCCGCAAGGGAGTCAGCGTCCCCTTCCCCGTCCCGGAAGGGCGAGGCGGCAAGCTCCGAAGCAGAAGCTATGGCACCTGATACGTCAGGAGCCTCGGCACCTGCTACGGCAGGAGCTACGGCAGAAACTGCGGCACCTTCCACGGCAGACAGCACCGAAACGGATATTCCCGCAAAAAGCGATACGGAGAGAATATGCGAAGCATTGGGGCTTGACGGCATTACCGCAGAGGAGCTTATAGCTCTCGTTAATTCACGGCGACAGCGCAGTGAGCTGATAGGCCTTATGAAGGAGCAGAAGGCGGCAAAGGAATACGAAAGGTTAGTATCGGAATCTGCCGCTTTTGCCGAAAAATTCAAAGGGTTTGATATTCGCCGGGAGCTTTGTGACAGACGTTTCGGCTCCCTTATTCACGCAGGCTTTTCCGTTGAGGACGCCTGGAGGGCGACTCACTTTGACGAAATTATCAGAGCCGCAACCGAAAATGCCGCAAGAACGGCACGGGAATCGGCACTTGAGAAGCTGCGTGAAACTGCCGGCCGTCCCGAGGAAAACGGAGGGGGAGGCGCGTCTCCCGCAAAAACCTCCGCCGATGTCCGTGCTCTTACAGGACGGGGAATACGGGATATTCTCCGCCGTGTGGAAAAAGGCGCAAAAATCAAATTCTGACACACTTATCGAAAGGATGAACTATTTATGGTAAATACCGACATGGGAAAGCTCAATCTTCAGCTTTTCGGAGCAGGTGAAAATGTCCACGGAACAGAGGCGTATATTAACGCCGCAGACCCTTCCCTTTCCTCCGATTACGTTTCAACTCCCGGCTCGGAAAGCGGTCTTTCCGCCGAAATGAAAACCTTCTACGACAAGACCCTTATTGAGCTTGCAGGTCCCAATCTGGTTTTCGACCAGTTCGCTCAGAAGCGTCCCATTCCCAAGGGAGGCGGCAAGACTATTGAGTTCAGAAAATTCAACAGCCTGCCCAAGGCGCTGAAGCCCATCACCGAGGGCGTTACCCCCACGGGAAGCTCCCTTACTGTTGTTCCCGTTACTGCAACCGTTGACCAGTACGGCGACTATGTGGAGCTGACGGACATGCTGGAGATGACAAGCGTTGACCCCATTGTGGTTGAGGCGACAAAACAGCTTGCGGATCAGGCGGGAAGAACTATTGACACCGTAGTCCGCAATCAGATTATGGGCGGCACAAACGTAAACTACTGCCCCATCGTTGCCGCTGACGGCACGGAAACGGAAATCACAAGCAGATACGACCTTACTCCTGCGGCAAAGCTCCGTGTTAAGGACGTTTTCAAAGCATCAGCTCAGCTTAAAGCCATGAACGCTCCCACCATTGACGGCTCCTACGTTGCCGTAATCCACCCCTATGTTGCCTACGACCTTATGCAGGACGCAAAGGGTCAGTGGCTGGATATTCAAAAATACACCGACCCCAAGGGTATTCTGAACGGCGAAATAGGAACTCTCGGCGGGGTTCGTTTCGTACAGTCCTCCGAGGCGAAGATTTTCTGCGGCGAGGATCTCTCCCCTGTTTCCAGAGACCTTACCGTTACGGCATACTCTCCCTCCGCCTCCGACGCCTCCTGCGCCGCAGGCTCTGTCAGCGCATACAGAATTACCGCAAACGGCGTCAGCGCCGACCTTGCGGGACGTGAAATTCTCTACTATGACGCTTCCGAGGAAAAGTGCATTCACACCACGGTAACCGGCGTTACTCCCGAATCGGGATACATTTACGTTGCCGACAGTCTGGGCGTAACTTACGCCTCCGGCGACAGGCTCTTCCCCGGCGAGGGGGGTGCCTTGGGTACTTCCGTTTTCGCAACCCTCTTTATCGGTGCAAATGCTTACGGCGCCACCGACATCGGCGGCGGCGGAATTGAGCACATCGTTAAGCAGAAGGGCTACGGGAACGACCCCCTCAATCAGCGTTCCTCCGTGGGCTGGAAGGCTACAAAGGTTGCAACCCGTCTCGTTGAGGAGTATATGCTGAGAGTTGAATCCGGCTCCTCCTTCTCCGACACGGTGCTTGAAGCTAACTGATTTTAAGAAAGGAATTTAAGCTATGGCAAATGTTTTGAAAAAAGACAACTCTGCGGCAAATATGAAGACGGTATTCATCCCCAGAAAAAATAAAAATGATACGGAAAGATACGTTGCGGTAAACGGGGATAATATGCTGATACAGACAGGCATCAGCGTTAAGGTGCCTGAAAAATTTGCTCAGGTGATTGAAAATTCACAGAAGCAGGACGCCGCGGCGCAAACCTTTATAGAAATGTTTGCCAACGGCTGACAGGGGGCTGACAACACCCCAAATCACGGGCTGTAAAATGCTTTGGCTTTTTACAGCCCGTTTTAAGAAGAAGGAAGGTTAGCGTGAAAATTACGTTGATTCTATTCCTTCGTGCAGTTATTTCACGCCCAAATTCTCCTTAAAAACGGGACCCAACCCATTTTTGCTTCCTTCGGAAACACAGGAGAATTTCATAACAATTTGTGCCGCCGCAGGGCGGCGGAATGGAGATTATTATGACAATTAGCAATGCCCTATCAAGGTGCGCCGAGGCTTTGGGAGACGCCGTTTCCGAGGAAACTCTCATTTTATGGCTCAGCCAGATTGAAAACACCGTTATTACGGAAATTGCCGCAACCCACCTTTGCGGCGAATACGACGCATCTCCCGTCACCGTGGACTGCGACCGTTCAAGAGAGCTTTTTGTGCCTGACCCATATTCGGAGCTGTACGTTTTATTTGCGGTTATGAAAAACGATCTCCGTCTGCGGGATATACAGAAATACATGAACTCCGCCGCAGTTTTTTCGGCGGCATACGCCAATTTTGCGGATATGTTCAACCGGACAAACGCACCGCAGGGAAATACAAAAATAGTATTATAGGGGGGACACATGAAAATCGCTTCACTTAAAGTTCCCGACACCGAAAGACTTTATGTACGCTCCTTCGGCGGCTACGACAAAAGACCGGGGAGAAACGGCATTACCTTTACGGACATGGAAAACATGACGGGCAAGCACTACCCTCTCCTTGCCACAAGGGACAAGAGAGGTATTCTTAACACGGGAGACTTCGAGATTTTCGGAATTTTGTCTCTTGACCTTATGAAAACGGGCAGTGTGCCCGAAATTGTAAAGGGTGCGTTATTGGCAGACTGCAGAGGCAGGCTTCGGGCTTTCTACAACGACGGGGGAGTTTTCAGTCCCCACGATATTATGAACACCTCCTATTTTCTCACTCAGGAAAAGAAAACGACGGTGGTTTCCGGCTCAAGTCTTTACTTTTTCCCCGACGCAAAAAAGGTGGATCTTATGGACTACGCCTCCTCCGACACTCTTGAATGCTCGGCGACTTACAATTTAGGGGCGTACGAGGGTTATTTCTACGAGCTGAAATTTACCCCCTGCGACATTGACGGAAACGAGGTTTCCGGCTCCTCGGAATATGTGTGCATGACCCGTCCCTACTACAAGCTGACCGACGGCGCAAAGGGGGATTATCTGGGGCTTATGGGCTTTAACATAGGCTTTTCCGACGGAGACACGGTGAAAATATCAGGTCTTACCGACAGCACGCTGAACGGCTCTTACTTTAACATTCAGCGCATTGACAGGGTGAACAAAAAGGTAATCATCATGGGTGCCGCCCCTCTCACGCAGGACACGGGCACGGTTTACATAAACCGAAGCGTGCCTCCCATGGACTACGTTATTTCCGCGGGAAACAGGCTTTGGGGCTGCAGATACGGCATTGATTCCGAGGGCAACAGCATTAATGAAATTTACGCCTCCGCCTTGGGCGACCCGAAAAACTGGCGAAAATACCGTGGTATTTCCACGGACTCCTGGACTGCCTCCGTCGGTGCGCCCGGCGCATTTACGGGCGCCGTGTCCTACAACGGTTACCCTATATTTTTCAAGGAGGACTGCATTATTAAGGTTTTCGGGGACTACCCTGCCGAATTTACTCTGTCCGAATCAAGAGTTCGGGGAGTTGAGGCGGGAAGCTCCGACAGCATTGCCGTTGTAAACGACACTCTTTATTACAAGAGTTACAGCGGCATTGTAAAATACGACGGGGGCTTGCCCCGTAATGTTGACGCACCTTTGGGAAACACACGCTATAAAAATGCGGTTGCCGGCGCCGCCGGTTCAAAATACTACGTGTCTATGGAGGACGAGGAGGGAAAATATCATCTTTTCGTCTACGATTCCGAGAAAAACATATGGCACAGGGAGGACTGCTCCCGTGCGCTGTCCTTCTGTCGGTGCGGCTCGGAGCTTTTCATGCTGAAGGACGACGGAAAGGTTTACGGGATAAACAACACCTTTACCGCCTCCGACCCCACTGCGGGCAGTACGGAAGCGGATTTTCCGTGGTACTGCATTACGGACAGTATGGGTTACGAGCATCCGGAGAAGAAATATGTGTCCTGCGTATCGTTCAGAATTGAAAAGGACATAGGCGCAGAGACGGAATTTTTCATTGAATACGACGGGGACGGAGTTTGGCACAGCGTTGCCTGCTCGCCTCCCGGGGGCGCCTCTGTTATTACAGTTCCCGTTCTGCCCCGAAGCTGTGACAGCTTCAGAATAAAAATATCAGGTAAGGGCGGCATGAAGCTGCTTTCCGCCGCCGTTTCCTTGGAAATTGCCGAGGGTTAGGAGGTGAGACGGTGAAATTCCACATATCTCCCCCGCCTGCGCCAAGCGACAACACTAAGGAATATCTGACAAATCTTTCTTCGTGGCTTTACTCTCTGGCGGAAGGCTTAAATGTTACGCTGAACTGTCTGTCCCCCGAAAACTTCGGCGCAGACACAAGGGCGGTTTTCGACCAAATTAATGAAAGGACAAAGGACAGTGACATATAAAATAAAATACGGAGACACTCTCACGTCAATTGCCAAAAGCTTCAACACCACCGTTGACGCTATTGCCGGCGCCAACAATATTAAAAACAAAAATCTCATATACGCAGGGGACACGCTGTATATTCCCGATGTCTCCTCTTCCGCCTCTGCCTCCGCCGGCTCGGTTAGGACTGTCAGCGGCGGAGGGGTAATTTTAGGGGGAGACGAAAGCGCCGCAAAAAAGGCGGCGCAGTCCGTTGAAAGCTGGGAAAAACGGCGTCCGACGGAGTATAAGGACAACTACGCCGCAAAGATTGATTCCCTTTTGTCGGCACTTTCCTCAAGAAAGTTCAGCTACGACCCTGAAAAGGACCCTTCGTATATAAAATACAGGGACAAGTACCTCTCCGACGCACTGCTTGCCATGGAGGATGCGGCAGGTGCGGCAAGCGCAAAAACGGGAGGCTATTCCAACAGCTACGCACAGGCGGTGGGAAATCAGGCATTCGGCAAGTACATGCAGGATTTCTCGCAGATTTTGCCGGAGCTTTACGAGGCGGCATATGACCGCTATTCCGACGAGGGAGACGATTTGATTTCAAGAATTAAGCTTATATCCTCCCTTTCGGACGAACAGTGGGACAGATACAACGACGCTTTGAAAAATTATCTGTCCGAGGGAAAAATGCTTACGGACAACTACTCCAAGCTCTCAAAGGAGGATGCGGAGAATTATTTGAAGTATTTGGAGATTATGAAGAAGTATTCGTAATAAGCGGCTAGCGGCTGGAATAACGCAGGGGGATTTTTGAAAGAATCCCCCTGCACCCCCAAAACTTTCAAGAAAAAATATATAGTTTTGTTTCTTTGCGCCTCTTTCTTTCCAAAGAAAGAGGTATAAAAAACAGTGCTGTCGCAGTAGGGCGACAGCACTGTTTTTTATTTCATCATTCCGGAAAGGATTTCCTTTGCGGCGGCAAGTGCCTCCGCAATCTTTGTTATGTCCTTACCGCCTGCCATTGCGGAATCGGGGCGTCCGCCGCCCTTTCCTCCGCAGAGCTGTGCCACGGCTCCCACCAGCTTTCCTGCGTGGGCTCCCGCCTTTACGGCATCTGCTCCGCAGACAGCCAGGAAGTTGAGCCGCTCTCCCTCATGAATGGCAAGAACCGCAACGATGCCGCCGTCCTTATCACGGAGCTTATCGCCCAAGGCTCTTGCGGCGTCGGGGCTTGTTGCGCCCAGATCCGCTGCGGCAAGCTTTACGCCGCCGACGCTTTCGGCATTTGCCAAAATTTCGTCAAGTCTGCCGGAGGCAAGCTTCGAATTAAGAGAGTCAATAGTTTTTTTCTGTGCGGCAAGCTCGCCCACGGTCTGTGCGGCACGGTTCGCTATATCCGCAGGGTTATTAGCTTTAAGAGTTTTTGCGGTTTCTGCGATGAGATTTTCCTTTTCCTCAAGATATTTCAGCACGTTTGTGCCTGTAACGCCAACTATACGGCGCACGCCGGAGGCAACGGACGCTTCGGAAACAATCTTGAAAAGTCCTACCTTTGCGGTATTATCCACATGGGTTCCGCCGCAAAGCTCGGTGGAATAGTCGCCCATTTTGACCATTCTTACCACCTTGCCGTACTTCTCTCCGAACAGAGCCATAGCTCCGCTTTTCTTTGCGGTTTCAACGTCCGTTTCAACCGTTTCAACGTCTGCTCCGTCAAGGATAAATCCGTTTACGCAGTTTTCCGTTAGCTTTATTTCCTCGGGGGTCATTGCGGCAAAATGAGAGAAGTCAAAGCGGACCTCGTTTTCGTCCACATAGGAGCCTGCCTGCTCCACGTGGCTTCCCAGCACCTTGCGAAGCGCCGCCTGAAGCAGATGCGCCGCGGAATGGTTTCTGATTATTTTCTTTCTGCGGTCTTCAGCATACTCGACGAAAACCTTATCTCCCTCGCTGATACTTCCTTTTTCAAGGGTACAGAAATGGACATAAACTCCGTCCTCTTTCTTCGTATCGTTGACGGTCATGGTATCGCCGTTCTCTTTTCTGACAGTTCCCGTATCGCCGACCTGACCGCCGCTCTCTCCGTAGCAGACGGTTTTATCGAGAATTACTCTTACATCCCCCTCGGTAACGGTATTTGCTCTGCCCTCGTCGGTAACAAGTGCAAGCACCGTCGCAAAGGTGCCGTTTTCCGTATATCCGACAAATTCTGTTTTGGGAAGCTCTGCCATAAAGGTCTTTGCGGTGCCCTCCCAGCTTGAAAGATCCGCTCTTGCGGCTCTTGCTCTTTCCTTCTGCTCCTTCATAAGGGCGCCGAAGGCTTCTTCATCGGTGGAAAGCCCTTTTTCTGCGGCAATTTCCGCCGTTAAATCCATGGGGAAGCCGAAGGTGTCGTACAGCTTGAACGCTTTTTCGCCGGAGAGAATTTTTTCGCCCGCCTTCAGGGTTTCCTCTATATAGCCGGAGAGAATATTAAGTCCTGCGTCAATGGTCTGACCGAAACGCTCCTCCTCCATGGATATAATCTTCTTAATATAGTCCTGCTTCTCCCGCAGTTCGGGGTATGCGCCTCCGCTCTGCTCCACAACCACGTCGCA
>JAQXKW010000232.1 GCA_029010655.1 Clostridia bacterium
GCCGATACGGCAGGGAGAGCACTTACCGCAGGACTCGTCGCAGATAAATTCCATATAGAATTTAGCAACGTCAACCATACAGTTGTCCTCGTCCATAACGATAGCTCCGCCGGAGCCCATCATGGAGCCCTTTGCGACCAGGTTATCGAAGTCGATAGGCTCGTCAAGGAAGTCCCTGGTGAGACAGCCGCCGGAGGGGCCGCCTGTCTGAATTGCTTTGAATTCCTTATTTCCGGGAATACCGCCGCCGATGTCGTAAATCAGCTCGCGGAGAGTTGTTCCCATGGGGATTTCAACAAGTCCCACGTTGTTGATCTTGCCGCCCAGAGCGAACACCTTTGTGCCCTTGGATTTCTCCGTGCCGTACTTTGCAAATTCTGCGGCGCCGTTGCGGAGAATGTAGGGAACGCAAGCAAGAGTTTCCACGTTGTTAACGATAGTGGGCTTCTGCCACAGACCTTTAACAGCGGGGAAGGGAGGACGGGGACGGGGCATACCGCGCTTGCCCTCGATAGAGTTCAGCAGAGCGGTTTCCTCGCCGCAGACGAAAGCGCCTGCGCCGAGACGGATATGTACGTTAAAGCTGAAGTCCGTGCCCATAATATTTTCGCCCAGAAGACCCATATCGGTTGCCTGCTTTATGGCAATGCGAAGTCTGTTTACTGCGATAGGATATTCCGCACGGACGTAGAAGTAACCGTCGTGAGCGCCGATAGCGTAGCCCGCTATCATCATACCCTCGATAACTGCAAGGGGGTTGCCCTCAAGAATGGAACGGTCCATAAATGCGCCGGGGTCGCCCTCGTCGCCGTTGCAGACAACATACTTTTCATCGTTCTGCTGGTTGTAGGCAAACTGCCATTTTCTGCCGGAGGGGAATCCGCCGCCGCCGCGGCCTCTCAGCCCTGCGGCAAGAACCTCGTCGATAACCTCCTGGGGGGTCATCTTCAGAGCCTTTTCAAGACCCTTGAAGGCGCCGAAACCCAGAGCCTCGTTAATGTCCTCGGGGTTTATGACACCGCAGCCGTAAAGAGCCACACGGTGCTGTTTTTTATAGAAATTAATATCGTCCTGCTTTGCTACCTTTTCCTTTGTAGCGGGATCTACATAGAGAAGTCTTTCGACTACCTCGCCTGCAATAATGTCTTTCTCAACGATCTCCTCAACGTCGTCAATGCTTACAAGACGGTAAAGAGTATCCTCGGGGAAGATTTTAACGAAGGGACCCTGAGAGCAGAAGCCGAAGCAGCCTACCTGGTTTACGGTAACCTTGCTTGCAAGTCCCTTTTCTTCAATGATTTTTTCAAACTTTGCCCTTATTTCGGCGGAGTTTGAGGAAAGACAGCCTGTACCGCCGCAAAGAACAATGGCTCTCTTGCCGTTTTCGCCTGTCAGCTTTGCGTCAAGATTTTCCGTACAGCTGCAGCTTTTTGCATTAAGCTCATCAAAGGATTTTATCATAAGTCTGCACCTCCCAAAGCACGGTATTCTTCGACAATCGGAGCTACCTGGTCAACGGTCAGCTTAGGATAAACCTTGCCGTTGATAGTTACTGCGGGAGCAATACCGCAGGCACCGATGCAGCGAAGCGCATCAAGGGTGAAAAGTCCGTCCTCGGAGGTCTCTCCCGGAGCAATGCCGATAATCTCGGAGAACTTGTCAATAATCTGCTGTGCGCCCTTAACGTAGCAGGCAGTACCGAGACAGCAGCCGATAACATACTTGCCCTTGGGCTTTAAGGAGAAGAAGGAATAGAAAGTCACAACCCCGTAAATCTCCGCAACAGAAATACCGGTTTTCTGAGAAACGATTTCCTGAACGTCAAGCGGAATATATCCGTATTCGTTCTGAATGTCGCTCAGAATCATCATAAGCGGTGTTTTCTCATTTGCATACTTGTCGCAAATAGCGCAAATGGTTTTCACACCGTTTTCGCTGATATGAGCCATAATGACCCTCCTTGTTGATTTTAGGCTTCGGCAGAACGCCTTATCCTATCTTTGTAAAATACATTGAATGGGAAAAAAGGCAAAAAATGCCACCCGATACGTATTCGATCAATTCTATCATATATAGAAGCAAAAATCAATGCAAAAGCAACTTTTTTTTGCTTTTTTCGGAAGGATTGGGGTATTTTGTGCCGAAAGCCGCCGCTTTTGAGCCTCCCTTTACACAAGGGAGGCAGACTATACCGTTCGCTTTTCCGCTGACGGATAGTGCCATCAAACCGTCCGTAGAGATTGCCGAGGGTACTTGTACCCCTGCAATGACAGAAGCGGAGCTATGCTCCGCTTCTGTGCGGCGGCTACGCCGCCTTGATTTATTCGTTTACTCCGATTAATTATTCCTAATTCTCAATTCTCAATTCTTAATTCTTAATTGCAAATTACCAGCCGCTAGCCGCTAGCCGCTAGCCGCTAACCGCTAATCCATATTCAGCACCATATCATACTCCTGCGCCAGTCTGTTCCAGGTTTCAAGGTTTACCCTTCCGGTCTGGGGCAGGGCGGCGGCTTTTTGAAATTCCCGTACCGCTCCGGCGGTGTTTATGTTATATCTGCCGCTTATGGGAATGTGCGTATAGCCGTCGTGCAGTATTCTCAGCTCGTTGAGCATTATCTGAAGTATCATAATTAAGTCTCCGCTCATTCCCTCCGACGCTTCAAAGCCCCGCCGGCGGGGAAAGGGCGAAATGCCCCGCAACATTTCTCCGGTTTTATTGTCCATTACCCGTTCCTCCCTGTGGTCTCGTATCGTATAAGGTTCTGTAAGTTCCGGCGATTGAATTATATGTGTTTGCCGCCACCACGCCCGTAGGCTCAAGCCCGAACAGATTCTGATATGCTATCACCGCTTCTCTTGTGGCGGGACCGAAAATTCCGTCCGCCGCAACACGGGGTATTTCCGGATAGGTTTCCGAAATAAGATTGAGATAATCCTGTATTCTCAGAACATATTCTCCCGTGGCGCCCTCCCGCAGAGGGTAGCCGGGGTACGGCTCCGTGGAATCGGAATAATAAAAGGGCGGAAGGCTTGCCAGAAGCGACAGGTAATTATTGTAAATGGAATTCCATGTTTCAAGGTCTACCACCCCCGTTACGGGAAGCCCGTATTCCTTTTGGTAGGAGATTACGGCGTTTTCCGTCTCGGGACCGAAAATGCCGTCAATGGCAGGGGCGGACACCGCCGGGTCGAATTCCGCAATAAACCTGAGAAAATACTGCAAATCACGCACTCCGATTCCCGAATAGCCCAGAGACAGCACCTCGGGGAAAACCCCCGTTACCTCGCCCAGGCTTACTCCCTCCGAATTCAGGTCGGAAAGGCTTTTAACCGCCGAATAAATACGGAGAATGGAATACCATGTGGAGCGATCAACCTCGCCTGTCTGGGGCAGGGAGAAAATTTCCTGAAATTTTTTCACCGCCTGTTCCGTATCGTCCACAAAGTAGCCGTCCGCTATAATTTCCGGAATTGCCGGGTAATTGCGGCGTATTCTGTTAAGTCTCGTCTGCATAAACCGAACATCATCGCCCGTAACGCCGACCCTGAGAACTCTGCCGGGATAGCTTTCCTCCGCGCCCTGAATAGGTGCGTCTGTTACAAGCTCAATGTCGTTTCCGTAGTATCTTTTGAGGATTTCCTCGGCGGAGAGCCCCTGCTCTGCCAAATCCACCGAGCCCCACTGAATAAGCCCGCCGCAGACGGCGTTTTCAATGCCGTCGCAGTACAGGGAATAAATCGGCTCGACAGAGCCCTGCCGACGGATATATGTGTTGAAAATATCGTCAACCACCTGACTGACAGACTCAAACACATCTCTGCCGTAAACAAAGGACTGGTCTGTTGCGGTGGAATTCGTTATGTCGAAATCGTACCCTCTGGAGCGGTAGTATTCCGTGTATATGCGGTTCAGCGCAAAGGTTATCTGGGCGATAATATTGGCTTTGAGGGATTCCTCGGGCCATGTAGGGTATATTTCGCTTGAGGCTACATTTTTTATGTAGTCCGCAAAGGGAACCGTAACATTTGGGGCGTCGGATCCCGGAGGGCCTAAGTGAACCGTAATGTTTTCCGGTATATAGGGAAGCAGTTGAGGGGGCATCAGCGTTCACCTCCGTAAATCGTGCCGTCTCCGGTGTCCTCGTTTATTATGATTCCCTCGTCGGGGTATTCGCCCGCGTCGCTTCTGGGAATCAGGTTTACGTTTTGCTGTGACAGGGTTCCGTCAAAAACGGGAACTCCCACATTTTCCACCGTATAGTAGCCGTCGGCTGACACCTGTATATTTACGGTGGAATAAGGCTTTTCGGGGCTTCGGGGCTTTAAGGAAAGGCTTTTCGGCGGCGCTGCCACGGAAATTGTGGGCGTCAGCCCCGACGAATCGGTTCTCAGGGTGGCGATAACGGTTCCGCCCTCGCCGTTTTCGTTGTCGCTTATAACAATAACCGAGGCGCCCTCCACGGGCAAAGCTCCGTTTGCCGTTGACGCTCTGACTCTTAAATATCCTGTGCCTGTTTTTTCCATATGTACCTCCAATTGATTTTTGGTATGTCGGTACAGTTTATGCGCTTTCTCCCAAAACCGTTACGGCGGTGTAAACGGTAACTGCCATAAGGGTTATGTTAAAGCCCGCCTTCAGCTGAATAAGAATGTTAAATAATACCAGCGCCGTAACAGCCGCCGAGGAAACTATGCGGCAGACGGACACGGCACGCTCAAAGGGGAATATCATACAGCTAAGACAGTAAAGCATTCCGCCGCCGTCAAGGCAGGAGACGGGCAAAAGGTTTATTAAAGCAAGTCCC
>JAQXKW010000233.1 GCA_029010655.1 Clostridia bacterium
TACAGCGTCAGCGGCACAGTTGACGGCAGAGTTAAAAACGGAGCTATCCTGACCGTTACCGCTTCAAACACGGCTACAAGCAAAACCGCCGCAAAAAAATATACCGTAATCATTAAGGGCGATACAAACTGTAACGGCCGCACGGATTCCGGCGACGCAGTAGTGCTCAGCCGTAATTTCCTTTACGGCGTAGCTTTGTCCGACGCAGTTAAGCTTGCGGGCGATATGAACGGAAACGGCAGAATCGACTCGGGCGACGCGGTTGTAATGATGCGTAACTATCTCTACGGAGGCTCAAAATAATCCGCCGAAAGGGCGCGGAAATCACTCCGAAAAATGAAGCTATGAAACGGCTTTGAAATAATTCTTTAATTTGAGGAAACGGATATGAAAAAATTAAAATGCCTTTGTGCGTTGCTTTTGACCGCTGTGCTTATCATCGGTTTGACTCCTGCGGTTTTTGCGGCACAGCCTTCGGAGAAGGTAACGGTATATTTTTCAAAGTCAAATATTTATAGCATAGACGGCACCTTCAGCTTTTCCAATCCGGGGCTGTTTACAAGCGTCAGCTACAGCACAAGCGGAATGGTGGGAAGCGCCGCAAACAATAAAGTATATATGTATTCGGCAGACAAAGCCACGGCAACGGTTGGCGTTACCGTAACTGTTTCCCCTTCCGCCAAAGAGGGCGACAGCTGTACCATAACCTTTGAATATGAGACGTCCGATGTAAACGGCAATATGACCGCCGGCAAGGAGTCTAAAACCGTAACGGTTTCAATCCCGAAGCCCCCGGCAAATACAGATACAAATACAAATACCAATACCAATACCGGCGGCAATACCGCAAATAACAATACCGCACCCGCAGAGCAGTCCGCCGCTGTAAAGGCAGACACAACGGAGCTTCAGCAGCAGATTGCAATTGCCGAAGGGCTGAAACGGACAGACTATACATCAGACAGCTGGAAGGCGGTCAACGATACGCTCTATGAAGCCCGTTTGCTTCTCGAAAGTACGGAGCAGGCAAAGGTAGACAGCTGCGCCGACGCCCTTGCCCAGGCGATAAAGGGCCTTGTAAAAATGGACTTTTCCAAGCTGAAAGCCGCAATTGAAGCGGCAAAGCCCCTGACCACCGATAACGAAATCGGGCAGAAGGTATTAGAGCTTTCCGACGCCCTGAAAGACAGTGTAGCAAAGCTGGCAAGCACAAATCAGGCGGAGGTAGACGCCGCGGCAGAAAAGCTTGACGGGCTGGCAAAGGAAGTGCAGACCCTGCTTGACGGCCTTACAGGGAGCCAAATAGTTGAAGTGGAAAAAACGGTGGAGGTTGAGGTAGAACCTAAAAGCCCGTTCTGTAACATTACCGCACATAAGGTTTGGCCCGTGCTGTTTTTCGTAAGCTTGGCCATTAATATTGCGCTTGTTACGCTGATTGTGCTGTTTGTAGTCCGCAAGAAGCGCGCAAGAGTTGATACCACTCCCTTGGTAGACTATGACATCGGCGATGACGAGCCCGATAACAACTTGTTCTGAAACGGCTTGAAATAGGGAAACCCCGCCGAAAAACGGAGAAAAGACGTAAAACATGAGAGTAACATCGGAAAGGAAAGCTCATGGCAGTTGATGGACTGAATTGGAAAAGAAAAGAATATGACACCTGGGACGACGCCTTTCGGGGGCTTGCCCCGGCAGTAAGACAGCAGTCCGTGCGTGTAGCGGCATATACCCAGGCGCTGTATGTGCAGGCGTGCGCCGATTCCTTCGGCGGAAAGACCGAGGAAGCATCTGAGCGTATCCGCGGCCAGTATGCGGATCTTGCATATAAATGCGGCCTGTATCATCAGCTGGGAAAAGCGCTTGTACCTCCGGAATATCAGATTTTGCAAAAGGACTTTACCGCAGAGGAGCTGCTGGTCTATCGCAAATATACAACGGACGGCGCACAGCTTGTGGAGACTCTGCAGGAGAGAACCGGCAGAGCAAAGGATAAGAGAAAGGGGAAGGTCACAACCCTTACCCCCCAGAATATCCCCGAATTGATGATACGGGAATCCTGCAGCCAGCACATGGAGCGTTGGGACGGCTCCGGTTATCCCCAGGGGCTGAGAGAGGGGCAGATAAGCCCCGTAGCCCAGATAGTGGGCATTGCCAAGGAGCTGGACAGAATTGCCGCCGAAACAAAATCGGAGCATCCCTTTGAGGACGCATATGCAATTCTCACATCTCAGGCGGGCACCCTGTGGTCGCAGGAGCTGATACAGGTGCTGACAAAGGCTCAGCCCAAGTGCAGGGAAGTGTATGAAAAATATATTCATTATACAATGACGCTTCCCGAAACTATCCCCTTAGTAGAAAAGAGAGAGGGCAGACCTATGGGGCTGAAATACAGACCCATGGTTTCGGACGCAGAGGGAACGGTTGCGGCATACGAGGCAATCCCCTGGTTCGGAGGTATTGCCGGACAGCCCGGAGAAACGGAGGAGGCGAAGGACATAGCGGATATGCTCCGCCGAACAGACCTTGTCGCCGACGTGTCCGAGTATTTCCTGTACGAGGCGACAGACGCACTTGTCAGAATCAATAACTGCAAGCTTAAAGCACAAACGGTGGTTTTGCAGATGCTGCCCGACTTCTATCACCTGAGCAGCAGACTCCAAACCTTTGAAAAACTCTTTCGTGATCAGCCTGTCCGCCGGGAACAGCTTTTGCTGACAATTCCGGAGGAAACGGTGCTGGGCGCCGGAAAGGGCAGAATTGAGACAATAGAACGCTATCTTCGCAACGGTATCTGCCTTGTGCTTGACGGCTATCACCCGGATAAAATACCCGCAGAAAAGCTCCGGGAAATGGGCTTTAGGTATCTGCGTGTTTCTCCGGAGCTGTACGGCAGGCAGGAAACCGCAAACGATATAATGAGGCTCCGTGCAGAGGGCTTTGAAATTGTGGGCGCCGGCGCCGACACACACGAGGTTCTTGCATGGCTTGCCGCCGCAGGCGTGTCCTATATGGGAGGAACCGTAACGGGCGTTCCCACAGACGAGGAGGAGCTGATACGAAACGGACTTGTTCGGGAGAAGGAAGAATAATATTTCTCAGCGAATAAGCGCCATGCAGAGAATAAACCGGCGGGAAAGGAGGGGACAGAACCGTGGCAGACCCGTATGAGTTCGTGCCGGAAGACATAAAGAAGGAAGCCGTAGCCGACAGCGACCAAAAGGGCGAAAAAGCAAAGAAAAGCCCGAAAAAAAGCGGTAACGGCGGCAAAAAAGACGGCGGAAAAGAAAAAGAGCCGAAAATCACCGGCGCGGAAAAAAAGCAGCACGGACCCTTCAAAAAGAAGCGAGCCGGGGTTGTCCTTTCCAAAGACGAAGTAAAAGCCATAAAAGCCGGACGGAAAAAGCTCCGTCGGGAGATGAGGGCGAGGGGGATAAAGAGCAAACGGGAGTTTGAGCTAACCGCCGGGTCCCTGGGGCTTTACTTTGATAAGCGAAGCGCCTTTTGGGCGTGGCTGTGGGGCCATTGGCTGGGCGCGCTGATAGGCGTCGGCGCAGCACTTCTTCTGGTGCTGACCATATTTTCTCTGGTACAGCAGATAAGAGGCCATTTTACCATAAACCTGTCCGAGGGTATGTTCAAAGAGGGATTTACCTTAGCGGATAACGCAGAGTTTGAAAACGCCACAACATATCTGTTTGCAAACCCGGCGCAGGACGTGCCCTGTATCTCCGTCACGCAGATTCCGGCGGATATCGACCAAATCGACGGAGAGCATAACGATTTGTATTTTGCCTATACGTATTACATACGAAACGAGGGCGACAGCACCGTTGGCTATACATGGAGCCTTGATCTGAATGCGGAAACGCAGAACGTGTCGGATGCGGTGTGGGTTCTGCTTTTCGAGGACGGCAAGATGCGTATGTACGCCAAAGCCAATAAGGACACAGGCGAAAAGGAAGCGCTCCCCCCCCTTGACGACGATACAAGAGGCTATATCAATCTTCCGATTATGGGGCTTTCACAGGGAAGCGACCAGTTTGAAGTGGTGAAGCAGCAGGGACAGATCACCTATTGGAGGGTCATTCCCGATAAATTCCTGACAGATACCTGCATAACCCAGGGCGAGCAGAAGAGCGTATCCCCCATGGAAGCACATAAATATACCGTGGTGCTGTGGCTTGAGGGAGACGACGTTTCAGCGGACGATTCGCTTATAGGAGGGCATATGGGAGTTGAAATGGACTTCCGCCTTACAAGCGAAACGGAGGTCGAAGCCGATGACGGCAACTCCGGCGACAGAGAAAGCTCCTCCGGTAATAAGTGGAGAAAATTCTGGGACAATGTCTGGAGCGGACTTAAATAATGGACCCGTACGGGAGCCTTCCCTTAACACCTACCCCCATTTCTCCGGCAAGCGGAAAAACGGGGACCCCCGGTGGCGGGAAGGGGGACCGGCTCTGCCGGTGGATGAGTTGTGTCTTAACATGCAATTATCACTTTATAAACGGTGAAAACTAA
>JAQXKW010000234.1 GCA_029010655.1 Clostridia bacterium
AAATCCGCAACGCCGGGCAAAAGCTGATTTCCGTGATAGATAACGCCGTCCATATCACATATAAAGCCCGTCTTTTTGTTAAAGTCAATGCAGTTCTTTTTAGCGTTCATAAATGCTCCTTTGCCGCAGCAGTATTTGAAAAATGAAATGTGAAATACGAAATATGGGAAAGAGGACTGAAGCCGCCCCGTTTCGGGCTTTCCCATGCGATTTCATTATAGCATAACTAAGGCTAAAAGGGAACCTCTGTTTTTGTAAAATTACGGTAAATCGGAAAAAAATCAATGCGAAGCATTGCATAGCATCAACGGAGATAACCGTTACATATCTTGAATCTTGATTTTCTCTTGACTTTTGGATAAAGGTGTGATATCCTCTATGTAAGAAGTTTGACTATCTCTCGCTTCGGGCGTATGGGCTACGGCTTTTTGCAGTAGCAGAGTTTAGCAGACTTCTTTTTTGTGCCTGATTCATTTGGAAGATTGATTTTCTCTTGATTTTTGGACGGGGATGTGATACGATCTCTTATAGAAGTTCTCTTACTATAACTGTCAGCGTTTGTTGCTCTCAGTTCACTGGTTTGGGGACTTCTGTTTTTTATTCTGATACGATTTCTTTTCTTCGCATATCTCTGAACACAACTCTAAAAGTCATCCCTGCCGAATACAGGAGCAAATTTATTTGTATCGATAAATACTTTGTTACGGTGGTATTAGTGAAGCATCAGCTAACGCTGATGTGAGGCATTTTGCCTTGCGGCAAAATGTGAAGCGCTTGCCGTGTTCACGGCGGCGCAGTGATGCAAAGTGTTCCGCCTATCGCGCGAAGCGCACATCACAGACGAAGTCAACATCACGCCCGAAGGGTGCATCACGTTCCGCGCGAGCGGAACACATCGTTGCAAAAAGCACCTGCTTACGCAGGTGCTTTTTGCTGGCTGGGATAGTTGGACTCGAACCAGCAAAACAGGAGTCAAAGTCCTGTGTGTTACCGTTACACCATATCCCATTGACCGTATAAGTATAACATAATTGAAAATCGGTGTCAAGACAAAATGTATCGAAATGATTTTTCCGGCATAAAATATCTATAAGACGAACTAAGAGCCGCCCTGCTGACCCCGTGGGGCGGGACGGCTCCGTCTTTCTCCGCCGAAACCTGCCGTGAGAGGTCGGGGTAAAGCGGAAAAAGCAATTTATTTTGCACAGAGCTGAATAAAATTTTGTGCAAATTTTACATAGTCTGTTTTGCCCCGTAAAACCGAGGTTCTTTTCCCTTTTCCCTTATCGGGAAATATTTGCGCCTGTCGTTTTTTCGTAGCCGAACAAATTTTCGGGCGTCAGTAAAGTCAACAGCGGTGGGAAATCAACAGGGTTTTCAACAATCTGTTGAAAAACAGTTAGGCATATGCGGAACAAATTTCGCGAAAATATGTTTTGTGGACTTTCCACAAAAGCCTTGTGCCCCGCATTTTTTCATTTTTTCAGCGATTTTCTCTTTTCGCGAAGCTTTCTGCGCATTTCGGCGGCTTTACGCCGCTTTTCCTGTCTGCCAATTATGGCACGGCGGGACTTTTCCGATACGGAAAAGCGCAGAAAATCAAGGGCGGGGGAAAGCTGTACCCAAAAAGAACAGCAAATTCCGAAAACGAGAACATACACAAATGCGGTAAAGTCCTCCGCACGGGTAAGAGTTGCGCATATATATGAATAAATCTGTAAAAGCACCGCCCAGGCAAAGGAAAAGCTAAGGCGCAGCGCAAACGTCTTCGGGGAGAGCAGGGCGCAGATAATACAGAAAAGCGTTGCCGCCGCCGCAAAAGACAGTGTCACGGCGCAAAACACCGAAAAGTCTCCGAAGGGGGAAACGGCGCTGTCTATTGGGCAAAGGAAAAAGGACAAGGCGCCCGCAAAAGCTCCGCAGAGAAAGACGCCCAGATTTACGAAAAATGCGCTTTTTGCGGCTTTTCCCACGCAGATTTTGCGGAAAGCGGAAATATTAAATACAAAAAGAACTGCGGAAAAAACTACCGCCGAAATAACTGTCAGTGCCATGCTACACCTCCACTTATATATTTTACCACCGAAAGAAGAATATTTCAACACAGTTTTGAAGTTTTTTCTGAAAGATACTTGCAATTCGCTTTCATTTGTAGTATAATTTTTACTTAATGAGAGCATTATTTGAAAGTTTAAGAAAGCTAAAATTCAAATTATTACTCCATATCCGCAGGAGGGAAATATATGTCAAAAGAAAGTTTATCGGAGCTTCGCCGTCAGTACGAAGAATGGTGTAAAAAAGGGCTCAGCCTTGATTTAACCAGAGGAAAGCCCGGCAGGGAACAGCTTGCCCTGTCCGAGGAAATGCTGGGCGTTATCAGCTCGGGCGACGACTGTCATTCCGAGGGGGGGCTGGACTGCCGCAACTACGGCTGTCTGGACGGTATTCCCGAGGCAAAAAAGCTGTTTTCCGAGCTTCTCGGAATTCCCGAAAGCATGCTGTTTATAGGAGGAAACTCCTCTCTCAATATGATGTTCGATACGGTGAGCAGATGTATGCTTTTCGGCACGGCGGGCAGTGAAAAGCCGTGGGCACAGCAGGGAAAAATCAAATTCCTTTGCCCCAGCCCCGGATATGACCGCCATTTCGCCATCTGCAAGGCAATGGGCATTGAGATGATAACCGTTGATATTAATCCCGGCGGCCCCGACATGGACATGATCGAGGATTATGTCAATAACGACCCCGCAGTTAAAGGTATATGGTGCGTTCCCAAGTTCTCCAACCCTTCCGGCTACTGCTATTCCGACGAAACCGTGCGCCGCTTTGCCGCATTGAAGCCGGCGGCTCCCGATTTCAGAATTTTCTGGGATAACGCCTACGCCATTCACGAGATATATGACGAGGAGGTAAAGCTTCTCGATATATTTGAGGAGGCGAAAAAGTACGGAAACGAGGACTTGATTTTCTACTTCGCCTCCACCTCGAAGATTACGTTCCCCGGAAGCGGAGTGGCAATTATGGCGGCAAGCGAGAACAATCTGCGGCAAATGCTGCCCTATGTGTCGGCGCAGACCATCGGCTACGATAAGATAAACCAGATGCGCCATGTAAAGTATTTCAAAAACGCCGACGGCGTAAGAGCCCATATGAAAGAGCACGCAAGGATAATCCGCCCCCGCTTTGAAGCCGTCATAAACGCTTTCCGAGAGAATCTGACGGGAGTTGCAAGAAGATGGACGGAGCCTAAAGGAGGATATTTTATAGACCTGTCCGTGCCGGACGGGTGTGCGAAGAGAGTGTTCGACCTTTGCGCCGGAGCAGGGGTAAAGCTCACCACCGTGGGCGCCGTTTACCCGTACGGCTTGGACCCTAACGACAGACATTTGAGAATTGCGCCCACATATCCCGATTTTGAGGAGCTGACCCTTGCCACCGAGATTTTGTGCCTGTGCGTGAAGCTGGCAGTAGCGGAAAGGGAAGAGGGATAAAGCGGCTGGCAGTTAGCGGCTGGCGGCTAGCCGGCGGCGAAGCCGCCCACACCGAGAGACGCTTGCGTCTCCTGTCATTGCGAGGGTGCGTAGCACCCGTGGCAATCTCTACTAACGTGTTGATGTTCTCGCCGTCAACGGAAATGCGAACGGTTTGTTTGCCTCCCTTGTGATGGCTTCACGAAGTGAAACCGCAGGGAGGTGTCAGCCCTTGCGGCTGACGGAGGGATTGTCTTTGGTGTGACGTTGGGAAACAATCCCTCCGTCACGGCATACGCCGTGCCACCTCCCTTTGCACAAGGGAGGCAGCGGTCTGCTGTCACAGTCGGTAAGCCTTCCCTTAATAAAGGGAAGGGGGACCGGCTCTGCCGGTGGATGAGTTGTATCCTTACATGCAATTACAGCTTTATAAAAGGCGAAAACATAAAAATCGGCGGGAGCAAGCCCCCGCCCTACGGTCTGCTGTCGCCGCACGTCTATGCACCGCATAGGCGTTGTCATTGCGAGACGGGCGTAACGCCCGTCGTGGCAATCCTTACATATGCTTTTACAAGTCGGGGCGGCTGTAATCTGCTTGACCTCCACTCCCACCCCTCGGCATCATTATGATGCCGAAATAGAGTAACCGGAAATCAAGAAGCTTTCTACATAAAGACGGGCAATAACATACGTAAGGATTGCCGAGGGTGCTTGCACCCCTGCAATGACAGCGTTAGTGCAGTTCGTTGGACAAGGGTGCCATCAAACCGCCCGTAGAGATTGCCAAGGGTACTTGTACCCCTGCAATGACAGGAGGGGGCGCGCCGCCCCGCTCCTGTAAGCGGCTTCGCCGCCAACCAGCCGCTAGCCGCTAGCCGCTAGTTGCCAGCCGCCGGGCGCCGATTTTTGTAAATTATCAACAAAATGTTATAATTATTCATAAATCTATGAATAAACAGTTGATATATATTAACAAAATTTAATAAAATTTTACCTTTTGTCCTAAAGATTGTTGACATTCGGCGAAAAATGTTGTAATATCATAAACGGTTGTATATATATCCACACGGGTATTTACATAACACAATTCAATAACTGAAAGGGATAAACCGAAATGAAAAAAGCAGTGGCACTTTTACTTTGTGCAATCATGATTTTTGCACTCACAGCCTGCGGTCAGTCTACCGAACAGTCAAACGAAAAGGATTCCTACACCATCGGTATCTGCCAGCTGGTTCAGCATCCCGCACTTGACGCGGCGACACAGGGCTTTAAGGAAGCCGTAACAAAAGCTCTGGGCGATAAAGTTACCTTTGATGAAAAGAATGCGTCCAACGATATTCCCGCTTGCGCTACTATCGCAAACGGCTTCGTTTCCGCAAATGTAGACCTTATTATGGCTAACGCAACCCCCGCCCTTCAGGCAGCGGCTGCCGCAACCACCGAAATCCCGATCCTCGGCACTTCCGTTACCGAGTACGGCGTAGCCCTTGATATTAAGGACTTCGACGGCACCGTCGGCGGAAACGTATCCGGTACCTCCGACCTTGCTCCCCTTGCAGAGCAGGCGGCAATGATTACAGAGCTTGTTCCCGCAGCTAAAAAGGTTGCTCTTATCTACTGCTCCGCTGAGGCAAACTCCCTCTACCAGGTAACCGTTGTTAAGGCAGAGCTGGAG
>JAQXKW010000235.1 GCA_029010655.1 Clostridia bacterium
TCCGACAGCGTGGAGCAGTTTGACAAAAACACGGCGAGAATGAAAAGCGGCGAAACGGTGGAATTTGATGTTCTTGTGCTTGCCGTGGGCGTCCGTGCCAACACGGAGCTTGTGAAAAGTGTGGGCGGCGACGTTGACAGAGGAATAATTGTAGACGAAAAAATGCAGACCTCCGTTCCGGGGATTTTTGCCGCCGGCGACTGTACCCAGGGCGACGATATAACCTTCGGCTCAAAGCGTGTGCTTGCGCTTTTGCCCAACGCATATCAGCAGGGCTTTTGCGCAGGCGTCAATATGGCGGGAGGAGAAGCCGTGTTCGATAAGGGCGTGCCCATGAACTCCATCGGATTTTTCGGAATGCATGTGATGACCGCCGGCACCTATTACGACGAAAGCTGCGGCGGAGAGGTCTACACGGAAAAGGACGGAGAAGGTATTAAAAAGCTGTTTATAAAGGACGGTCTGTTAAAAGGCTTTATACTTATCGGGAAAACGGAGAGGGCAGGTATTTATACCTCCATGATCCGTGAAAAAATCCCCGTAGACTCCGTAGATTTCGAGCTTATGAAAAAAATGCCCACAAGCGCCGCTTTTTCTCAAAAAAAGCGTGGAAAAATGTTTGGAGGTGTGGTATAATATGATAATAGATGCACAGGGCGCAAGCCATAAGGAAATAAATGAACGTCTTCGCCCCACAGAGGGTGCCGTAACACTTACGGGCTGCTGCGGTCAAAGATTTATCGCCGCCGGATTTTCAAAAGGAGATATTACCATAGAGGGAGTTCCCGGAAACGCTCTGGGAGCATATCTGAACGGAGCGCAGATTACGGTCTGCGGCAACGCACAGGACGCCGTGGGAGATACCATGAACGGCGGAAAAATCGTCGTTCACGGCAATATCGGAGACGCGGCAGGCTATGCCATGCGCGGCGGCGAAATTTACGTTAAGGGCAACGCAGGCTACCGTGCCGGAATACATATGAAAGAGTATAAGGAAAAACGTCCGGTGCTGGTAATCGGCGGCAAATGCGGAAGCTTCCTGGGAGAGTACCAGGCAGGCGGAATTATTATAGTTTTGGGACTTTGCGACGACGGCAAAAAAATCGTCAGCAACTTCCCCTGCACGGGAATGCACGGAGGAAAGGTTTATCTTCGCTCCGATGCCGAGGATATAGTTTTCCCAAGCGGCGTTACCGCCTCCCCCGCAACAGAGGAGGATATGGCGGAAATCGAAGGCTATATTGCCGAATACTGCAAGCAGTTCGGCGCGGATATAAAAGCCGTAACCGATTCCCGCTTCACAGTAGTTGTGCCGGACAGTAAAAACCCGTATAAGCAAATGTACGTGGCAAATTAGAAAGCAGGTATGATATGAAGTATGAAAAGCAAGAGGTAATGCAGTATGTCAGCGAAGAGGACGTAAAGTTTATTCGTCTTGCCTTTTGTGACGTTTTCGGAAAGCAGAAGAATATCTCAATCATGCCCGGCGAGCTGGAGCGCGCCTTTACATACGGGATTTCAATAGATGCGTCTGCAATAAACGGGTTCGGAGGAGATGTGCGCTCCGACCTGTTTTTGCATCCCGACCCGGACACACTCACCGTCCTCCCTTGGAGGCCGGAGCACGGCAAGGTTGTCAGAATGTTCTGCACCGTAACCTATCCCGACGGCAGGATTTTTGAAAACGACCCCCGCAGTATTTTAAGGGAAGCGGTGAAAAAGGCTGACGAGGCGGGATATACCTTTTATTTCGGACCGGAAACGGAGTTTTATCTGTTCCGTCCCGACGAAAGCGGAAATCCCACAAAGATACCCTACGACAACGCAGGGTATATGGATATAGCCCCCGACGATAAAGGCGAAAACGTGCGCCGTGAAATATGCCTGACCCTTGAGCAGATGGGCATTCGCCCCGAAAGCTCCCAGCATAAGGCAGGTCCCGGGCAAAACGAAATAGCCTTCCGCTATTCCGACGCCTTGACCGCCGCCGACAATGCCATGGCGTTTTCCACAGTTGTGAAGGTAGTTGCCGCCAGAAACGGGCTCTGCGCCGACTTTTCGCCCAAGCCCCTTGAGGGAAAGCCCGGAAACGGCATGCATATTAATATATCCGTTGTGGGAAAGGATAAAAGCCGCCCTTTGCCGGAAATGATAGCAGGTATTCTTGAAAAAGCCGCCGAAATGACAGTTTTTTTCAATCCCTGCGAGGAGTCCTACCTGAGACTGGGAAGGGATAAAGCGCCGAAATATATTACATATTCATATGAAAACCGCTCTCAGCTTATAAGAATACCCTCTGCGTGCGCAGCGTGCGCAGCGTGCGCAGGCTCGGAGCGTGCGGAGCTTCGCTCTCCCGACCCGTCCGCAAATCCGTATATTGTATTTGCCCTGCTTATATATGCGGGCCTGTACGGTATAGAAAATAAACTGCCCCTGCCCGAAGCGGCGGAGCTGAACCTTTATACGGCGGCAGAAAAAACGCTGAAGCAGTATAAAAAGCTGCCCCAGTCTCTCAGCGAGGCGGCGGCAATAGCACAAAAGAGCGAGTTTATTTCCCGGCACCTGCCCGAAACGCTTGTTGCATCGTATTGTAAGGGCTTATAAAAGACTGACAGCGAAAAAAGCATGAAAGGAGGAGGATACAGTGGATTTTGACGAACGTGCATACAGAACCCTTGTTGTATCCTCCTCCGAAAAATTCAATGATTCTCTAAGCTCTTTGCTGACGGGCGCGCACTGCGAGCCCGTAACCTATGCGGAAAGCGCCGCCGCCGCAAGGCGGTATATACTGGAAAAGCAGTTTGATTTCGTAATAATCAACGCTCCGCTTCCGGACGAAACGGGAACAAAGCTGGCGATAGATGTGTCAGGGGAGAAAAATACGGTTTGCCTTGTGTTTGTCCGTGCGGATATGCACGGAGAAATCAGAGCGAGGCTCACGCCCCACGGGGTCTTTATTCTGCCCAAGCCCACCTCGGCTCCCGCCGTTTCCCACGGGCTTGATTTTCTGGCATCTGCCAGAGAAAGGCTTAGAAATCTTGAAAAAAAGAGCGTTTCCATTGAAGAAAAAATGGAAGAAATCCGACTGGTAAACCGTGCGAAATGGCTTCTTATCGAAAATCTTAAAATGACGGAGCCGGACGCTCACCGTTATATTGAAAAGCAGGCTATGGACAGATGCGTCCCCAAACGGGACGTTTCCATTGAAATTATTAATACCTACAAGTAAGCAATAGAAAAAGAACGGACGGGTGCGGTCAAAGAGCCCGCCGTTTTTTGTTTACTCCGGACAGAGTTTTCTGCGCCGAAAAAATTTTGGAAAAATTTTTATAAAACCTATTGACAAAGCATGATAGGCGCGCTATAAT
>JAQXKW010000236.1 GCA_029010655.1 Clostridia bacterium
AATATGCCGGGGGCCGTAATGCTCGCCATTGCTACCAGAGCAGACTGCCTGCCCGAGGAAACGGTGGAGCTTCTCAGGAAAACCTCGGAAAAAATACCGCTTTTGGTGGAGCTGGGACTCCAAAGTGCAAACGACCGCACCGCAGAGCTTATAGGCAGGGGGCACGATTTTTCCGCCTTTACTGAGGGCTATAACAGACTGAAAAGTGCCGGCGGAGATATTTCCGTCTGCGTGCACCTTATTAACGGTCTGCCCGGGGAAACAGAGGAGGATATGCTGGAGAGCGCAGAAAGGGTCGCCATTCTCCGTCCCCATATGGTAAAAATCCACCTTCTCCATGTGCTACGTAATACCCGCCTCTGCGAAATGTATGAAAAGGGCGAATACGAGCCCATGACCGAGGAGGAGTATATTAATATTACGGCGGCGCAGATTGAGCGTTTCCACCCGGAAACGGTTATCGCCAGAGTAACCGGAGACGGCATGGCAGAGGAGCTTGTGGCTCCCATGTGGAGCCTTAGGAAAACTGCGGTTGCAAACGGCATAGATAAGCGACTTTATGCTAAGAATACCTGTCAGGGAGCCAAATTCCCGTGTAAATATTCATGAATTAACATAAAATTCATTTATTTTATTCCTTTTATTAACAAAACTCCCTTGAATTCACGGAAAAACCATATTAAAATTATATACAGATGAATTTTAATACACTGTATCTGTGAGGTCGCAATGAAATACGGAAAGCATTGGTCAATATCTAACGAAAAAAAGCAGGAATATATAAACAGACTGCTGCCGCAGCTCTCGTCGCTGAGAGCAAAGGCAGGGCTTTCTCAGGACGAGCTTTCCGGGCTTGTAGGAGTTTCGAGACAAACCTACTGTCTCACGGAATCCGGGGCAAGAAGCATGTCGTGGAATACTTATCTTTCCGTGATAATGTTTTTTGACTATAATGTGAAAACCCACGATCTTATCCGCCGTACGGGAGTTTTCCCCGAGGAGCTTATTCATTATTTCAATCCCGGCGAGGAAGATCCGGCGGATGTTAAATCCTTCGGCAACGCTCCGGAGCTTAACGCAATGTTCGATTCCCTTGACGGCGACGGCAAGAATACGGTCAGGGCGGTGCTTTCCTCCGAATATGCACGGTGCGAAAAGCTGTCAAAAACAGATTATCTGCAAATTCTCACAGAGACAATAGAATAAAAGAAAACGGGGCTGTCTCAACGACAGCCCCGTTTTCAATTCTCTATATTCCCAAAATCCGAGCCGCCTTCAAAACCGCAAGCTGAGTTTTTGCGTCGGTTATTTTCCCCTCCGTAACGTCGCACAGCAGTTCTGCAAGCGGAACGGCGCAGAGGGTCAGAAATTCGTCCTCGTCGGGACGGCTTTCCCCGAAATGAAGCCCACGGGCAAGATACATGGTGATTTTCTCGTCGCTGTATGCGGCGGCAGGATAGAAAACGCCCAAATCCGTCCAGATGTCGGCGCAAATCCCCGTTTCCTCAAGAAGCTCCCGCTTTGCGGCTTCAAGCCTGTTTTCCTCGGGAAAATTCAGCTTTCCTGCGGGAATTTCCGTAATAACCTTGTCAATGGGATAGCGGAACTGCCGTTCCACTATGACCCTGTTGTCGTCGGTTACGGGGATAATGCACACCGCACCCACATGCCGGATAAGCTCCCTGTAAGCCTTTTTCCCGTCCGGCAGAGTAACCGTGTCACGGAAAACGTGCATTATAGCACCGTCATATATTTCATCGGATAGTATTTTCTTTTCGCCCAGCTCTTTCAGTTCTCTTTCGCCGTCCATAATATGAAACCTTTCTTTTTTCATATTATACAGCGAAAATCAGTGAAAAGCAAGGCGTTATTTTTTTCGTTTACCTCTGAAAAATACGGCGGCAAGCAGTCCGAAAAACAGAGCGGCGCATATTCCCGCGGCGGAGGCGGAAAGTCCTCCCGTAAGAACGCCTAAAAGTCCTTTTTCGTCAACGGCGCTTTTAACACCGTCCGCTATAAGATAGCCGAAGCCTGTCAGAGGCGTGGCGGCGCCGCACCCGGCAAAATCAATAAGCGGCTTGTAAACACCTATGCCGCCTAAAATAACTCCGCATACTACGTATGCTACCAGTATTCTCGCCGGGGTAAGCTTTGTTTTGTCAATTAAAATCTGAGCTATAACGCAGAAAGCGCCGCCTACCAAGAATGCTTTCAGATACATCATAAAATCCATTTATACTTCCGCCTTTATTCTGACTAAATGTCCGATGCCGGGAATGTTCTGCCCCTGCTGAATGCTCATGGGGCTCATAAGAGCGCCGGTGCCCACAAAAACCACGTCTTTCAGTGCTTTTGCACGAAGGTTGCTTTGAATTACGGAGCCTAAAACTACGGCGCTGCAGCCGCAGCCGCTGCCCCCCGCATGCTTGTCCTGCCCCTCACGGTCGAATATCATCAGTCCGCAGTCGGCGTGAATGCCGGAAATATCGTGTCCCTTTTCCCTCATTATATCGCAGAGAATGGAGGAGCCCTCGTAGCCTAAGTCTCCCGTCAGCACCATGTCGGGCTTTTCTCCCCCGTCCTCAAAGTAACGGATAAGCGTGTCCGCCGCCGCAGGCGCCATGGCGGCGCCCATGTTGTTGGCGTCGCTGATTCCCGCATCTACGGCACGTCCTATGAGAATGTCCGTCACGGCAGGGCAGGAGTCCGCCTTTTCGGCGGAGACAATAAAAGCGCCGGAGCCTGTCACCGTCCATTGGCAGGTGGGACACCGCTGTGCACCGTATTCCAAAGGAAAACGGAACTGGCGTTCAGCCGAAGCGTTGTGGGAGGAGGTAACGGCGGCGGCATATCCGCACAGCCCCGAAGAACACACGGAGGAGGCAAGGAGAAGCCCCTCCGCCGCCGTGGAGCAGGCGCCGTATATGCCCAGAAAAGGCAGGTCGAAGGATAGAAGCCCGTAGTTTGAAGCACTGCATTGGTTTATGAGATCGCCTGCAAAAATGCAGTCAATGCGGTCGTTTCCCAGCCCCGCCTTTGAAAGCGCCATGGTAAGAGCCCTTCTTTGCATTTCGCTTTCCGATTTCTCCCATGTGTCACAGCCGAAGGTGTCCTCGTCAACAGAATGAAAATCAAAGCTTTCCCCCAAAGGACCGCTGAATTCTTCCTCGCCCGCCACCGTTGCGGAGGAGATGATATATGCGGGACGGGGGAGAGTTATAATATTTTTCATAGTACCCCCAAAGCCTTCAGAATATAGTAAATTACCCCGTAAACAACTCCGGCGCTTATGCCGTAAAGAATTACGGGGCCTGCAATAGTGAAAATTTTCGCACCTACGCCCAGAATAAAGCCCTCGCCCTTTGTGTCAACGGCGCAGGAGGAAACGGCGTTGGCAAAGCCCGTAATGGGAACGAGAGTGCCCGCCCCCGCATGCTTGGCAATTCGGTCGAAAACGCCGATGCCCGTAAGGAGAGCGGTAATAAAGATAAGTGTTACGCCGACAAGGGTTCCCGAATCCTTGTCGCTGAGAAAGGTGCCGTACCAATCCTTCAGCACCTGCGCGATTGTGCAGATAGCCCCCCCGAACAGAAACGCTTTTACGCAGTCTTTGACAATAGGAGATTTTTTAGCGCGGCTGTCCGCATATTTCGCATATGCTTTCTTGTTTATATCCATATTGAACATCACCTCTTTTAGCCTATTATTTCCCGATTTTCGGAAAATACACTAAAGCTGATTGACATATGCCGAAAAAAGGTATACAATAAATACAGTAAATAATTCAAAGGAGGATTTTACTATGGCACTTTGGGATGATATTACAAAAGGCGCAAAGGATGCGGCGTCCTTCACCGTGAAGAAAACGGGAGAGCTGACAGCTATCGCAAAGCTGAAAATATCCCTTCGTGGAGAGGAAACAAAGCTTGCAAAATGCTTTGAGGACATCGGAGAGCTGTACTATAAGGAAAAAAGCTCCGGCGTCGACGGAGAAACCGCTATGGGCGAGCTTGTTGCGGCAGCCGACGAGATTAAAGCAAAAATTTCCGAGCTGAAAGCGGAAATTTCCAAATTGCAGGGAACAGTGATCTGCCCTAAATGCGGAGCAACCTTGGACGGCGACTACGCCTTCTGCCCCAAATGCGGAGAAAAGATGGCGGAAAAGTAAAAAGAGGAGCCCAAGGAGGAGTAATCTGCAACTTTCGCCGGATTTAAGGTGTAATATAAAGAAAACAACAGCCGCAAACCGAATTTCGGTTTGCGGCTGTTGTTTCAGCGGTTAGCAGTCAGCAGCTAGCAGCTAGCCGGCGGCGAAGCCGCCGCACGGGGGGAGACGTTTGCGTCCCCCTGCACACAGCCCAAAGGGCTGTCATTGCGAGGGCGCACAGCGCCCGTGGCAATCTCTACGTATGCTCTGATGGTACCGTCCGTCAGCGGATATGCGTTAATAATACCGTAGGGCGGTGGCTTGCTGCCGCCGTTGTTCCGGTTTCGCCCTTCATTACAGATTGAGAAGATTCATAATCTCCGAAAGACACAGAAGTCCGCCCCAGCCTACAAACCACAGTACCGTTGCTCCTCCAAGTGTCAGCGCCGCATTAATCATTTTCTTTTTCATATTATTATCTTCCTTTCTG
>JAQXKW010000237.1 GCA_029010655.1 Clostridia bacterium
GCAAATCATGTGCCACGACGGGGCGTATCAGATGTTTGTGCTCGCCGCCTGCGGAATTAAAATTTCTCAGGTTATGTTCGTCCACACAAACGGCGACTATGTGCAGGGGAAAACGGACCCCTCCCTGCTTTTTGTTGAAGAAAGGATTACTTCACGGACAAAATCCGCCCTTTCCTCCGTTGAAAAAAGAGTAACCGCAGCCCTTTCCGTTCTGAAATGCAGGAATTTCCCCGAAATTCCTCTGCACAACGGGTGCTTTGCCCCTTACGACTGCGAATGCAGAGACGTTTGCTTCGGCAGACTGCCGCAGAAGAACATTTTCGATATAAGCGGCATGAACAGGCAGATAAAATTCAAAATGTACTCACGGGGAAATGTTTCCGTAGTCGACGCTTTGAACGATCCTTTACTTCCCGAAATACAAAGGCACCAGATAGAAATGTACCTGAACGACTCTCCGCCGGAAATAAAGATTCCGGAGCTTCGCCGATTTGTTTCGGGGCTTACCTATCCTATGTATTTTCTGGATTTTGAATCAATGCAGCTGCCTATTCCCGTTTTCAAGGGCACACGCCCCTTTGAGCAGGTGGCTTTCCAGTATTCGCTTCACTGCCTTAAAGACAAAAATTCCGATCCGGAATTCAAAAGCTTTATTGCAAAGCCGGGAGAGGATCCCCGCCGCAGTATGGCGGAAAGCCTTGCAAGGGATATTCCCCCCGACGCCTGCGTGGTGACATACGCCTGCCAGCTTGAAAAAAAGGTTCTCGCCACACTTGCGGGCATGTATCCGGACCTGAGAAAAAAACTTATGCGCATACATAACAATATTAAGGATATTATGATTCCTTTTGAGAAAAGATATTATTATCATGGGGGAATGCTGGGTGCAAATTCGCTGAAAGCCGTTCTTCATGCGCTGTACCCCGAGGAAAAGGAGCTTGACTACAAGCGGCTTGAGGGCATACACAACGGCAAGGAGGCCGCCGTGGCATACGCCATGGCAACCGCCGGAGCGGTAACGGGTGCCGATGCTGATAAAATCGACCCGCACACCGTGGTACAGGAGCTTCTGCGATACTGCTCTCTTGACACTCTCGCCCTTATTAAAATACTTCAAAAATTCAACGAGGCACTTGACGGTGAAAAATGCGGAACACAAGATGAATACAGAGAAGCTGTGCCGCCTTGCGGGGCTTACGCTGAAAGATGACGAAAGAGCGCAGACAGAGACCTCTCTGCGCTCTCTTATCCGTGCGGCGGACAGGCTTTCGGAGGCGTACTGCCCTGATACAGAGGAAGAAAACGATACCTTTTTTTGCCCTCTTTCGGAGGACATTCCCGAGGAAAGCGCAAAGCTTACCCCTGTCGGCGGATATTTTACCGTAGGAAAGATAATCACATGAGCGATATAAGGAAAAAAAGCGTGACAGAGCACGCAGCCTCCCTCAGACGGGGCGAATACTCCTCTCTTGAGCTTACACGGGAATATATTAAAGCGATTAAAGAACGTGACGGTGTTATCGGCGCGTTCCTTTTGCTTGATGAAGAAAACGCCGTGAAAGCCGCCGTTTCGGCGGACGAAAGAATACGGCGGGGGGACGCGCCGCTTCTTTGCGGTATTCCCTGCGCCGTCAAGGACAATATTATGACCGAGGGTGTGCGCACCACCTGCGGCTCAAAAATACTTGAAGGCTATATTCCCCCATACGACGCAACGGTTATAAAAAAGCTGAAAAACGGGGGAGCTGTAATTCTCGGAAAAGCCAATCTTGACGAATTTGCTATGGGCTCCTCTACGGAAAATTCCGCATTTCAAAAAACGGTGAATCCCTGCGACACTTCAAGAGTTCCCGGAGGCTCCTCCGGAGGAAGTGCGGCGGCGGTGGCGGCGGGAGAAGCCGCCTTTGCTCTCGGCTCCGACACGGGCGGCTCCGTGCGCCAGCCTGCCTCCTTCTGCGGACTTGTGGGAATAAAGCCCACCTACGGCGCAGTGTCCAGATACGGGCTTTGCGCTATGACCTCCTCCCTCGACCAGATAGGTCCCCTGACCCGCACCGTCCGTGACAATGCGGCGGTTCTTTCCGTGCTTTGCGGTCACGAC
>JAQXKW010000238.1 GCA_029010655.1 Clostridia bacterium
GTTCATCTGCTTATTCTCGGCATATTGCGCCTTTATCTGGGCGTATAATGCTCTTTCATAAAGCCGACAATTATTTTGAAAAGAAAGCCCTTCCCGCTTTTTGAGAAGGGCTTTTTCTATAACATTAAGCTAAAATTATTCATCCCACAAGAAGCAGCTGCCTTTGCTTTCACGTTTTGCACGGTACAGGGCTTTATCAGCGTGCTCCACCAGCTTTTCCGTAATGCGGTCTGCATTGTCGCAGAAGGCGACGCCACCTGAGCAGGACGCACGGGCGCTGTCTTCTCCGTAGCATTCGCTGAACAGCCGACACAGCTCCTCACCTTTTTCAAGCGCTGTCTGCCGGTCGCCCACGTGCTTTTTCACGGCGATAAACTCGTCTCCGCCGTAGCGGCACAGTATATCGTCCTCCTCTGTATTGCGGCGAAGCAGTTCGGCAAACGAGCTTATAAGTCGGTCGCCTGTAACATGACCTCTGGAATCGTTAGTTTGTTTCAGATTGTCAAGGTCAAACAAGTATACAGCCAAAGGCATGTCATCGGTTCTCAGCGCTTTGAACGCCGCAAAAAATCCCCGTCTGTTCAAAAGTCCGGTAAGGTGGTCGCGGTATGCCTCATTCCTCAGAGAGGTTTCCCGTCTATGTGCTTCCGCCAGCTCAATAAGGCTTCGTATCCGTTTCACCAAGTCGAACATGGGGTGCTGTTTGCAAAGATAATCGTCCGCCTGCGACGTTTGCGGATATTTCTCCGCCTCGTCACTGCAATCAAGAACCGCCAGAACGGGAATCTCCCAGAAGGCAGGGTCTCGCCGCAAAGCATTCATCACGGCTTCTGCGCCTTTATCAGGCAAGGTCATGCTCAGAATAACTGCACATATTCCGCCGGAGCCAAGCTCCTCAACGGCAGCCAATGCGCTCTCTGCATTATCAGCCTCGCGTACGGAATACTGCCGTTCAAAGGCTTTGTTTACCTTTTTACGGTACTCCTCCTTCTCATCAACAACCAAAAGCTTAATTGTTTCGTCTGCCTTGCGGTGCAAAATCTCGGCAGCGGAATCCGTTCTGCCGCGCTGTCTCTTACACAGCTCCTCAAACTCCTTTACAGGCAAGGGTTTAGAGAAAAGATAGCCTTGAACAATATCGCAGTCAACCGCCTGTAAGCGATGCATCTGCTCCCGTGTCTCTACCCCTTCCGCAACCACGCTCAGGTGCATTCTGTGAGCCATATTTATAACATCGGATATAAGGCTCTTCCCCGCCGGCTTTTTCATTTCGCTGCGAATAAAATTCATATCCAGCTTCAAAGCGTCCACGTTTACCTGACCCAGCATGGTCAGGGAGGAATATCCGCTTCCGAAATCGTCCAGATCCACGGCAAAGCCCAGAGAACGAAGCTCATCTATGGTATTGATAATTATTTCGGGTCGCTCCGTATAAGCGCTCTCCGTCATTTCTATACGCAGATACGAAGGCTCTATATCATATTTTTTAACAAGCGCGGAAACGGTTTCCGCGATGGAGATACGGTATACATCCGCCCTGGACACGTTAACGGAAACAGGAAACAGGGGATACCCTTTTTCCTTCCACTCGTGCAAAAGTCGGCACACCCTTTCCCAGATATGCACATCAAGACGGGTTATAAATCCGTTTTTTTCAAACAGCGGAACAAACTGACCGGGAGCAAGAAGTCCCAGCTCGGGATGATTCCATCGAACAAGCGCCTCCGCCCCTACCATACGTTTATCCGTAAGGCTGTATTTAGGCTGGAGATACACTTCAAAGCTATCGTTTAATATAGAGCTCTCCACGGAATCCGTTAATGTCTTTTCAAATATGAGTTTGTCTCGCATAGACTCGTCGTATATGGCAAAAAGCCGGTTATACTTCCCTTTTATACTGCTTACGGCAAGTCTTGCCCGGTCGCACATTTGTTCAACGGGAAGGGAGCGGTCCGTTATTTCATAAATACCCCAGCGCATGACAGCATGCTTCATCTCCGGCGGCATTGTATCCAACAGCAGTTTCTTAAAGTTATCTCTGTCCCAGCGTTCCTCATCTTTTTTCTGCAGGCAGAAAAAGCGGTCTGCGCTGAAACGGCTGCAAAATCCCGTTTCCCCTACTGCTTTTTTTGCAATCTCGGCGATTTTTTGAAGCAGAAGGTCGCCCATTTCCGTTCCGTATGTATCGTTATACAGCTTAAAGTTTTCAATATTGGAACCGACTATTGTATACTCCTGTTCGGGATTGTTCGCAAGCTCCTTTGCAACCATTTCATAGAAATACTCTTTGTTATAAAGTCCGGTCAGCCTATCGTATTTCAGTCTGTTTACAACAGCGGCAGTTTCCCGAAGATTAATAAGGCTTGCTATTCTGTGCAAAACGACCTCGGGGCGGTACGGTTTAGGAACAAAGTCGGTAGCTCCGTGGGAGAGAGCGGCAATTTCCGCCGCGTCTCCGCTGCTTTGCGTTGTGACTATAACGGGGATAAGCGAAAGCTCATTATCCTCCTTGATTTTATCCAAAAAAGCAAAGCCGTCCATAACAGGCATAATAAGGTCCAAAAGGATAAGAGAGACGGCTCCCTTATCACGATTCAGTATTTCCAGCGCTTCTTCGCCGTTTTCCGCTTCAAGAACCTTATATTTGTCCGATAAAATCTCGATAAGTATCTCTCGGTTTATTAAGTGGTCTTCGACCACCAGTATAGTTCTCTTATCTTCCATACTCACACCACTCGTTTTCTTTAATGATATTGATCATTTCGGGTTTGCGGGCAATGATAAATCCGTCTGCTTTCCGCATACAAATCAGCGGAGCTTTATATAAGCTTCTATGTGTTATAAATCTTTTCGTACCATTGCTGTTTGTTTTTATACATACGCTCGTCAGCTTTTACCAAAAGCTCCTGCTTGGAAAGCCCCGGAAAATCGTCGGACAGTGCATAGCCGCTTGCAAAGTATATGGACGGCCCATCGTCCGATTTGTTATACTCGTCCACAGCGGCGTGCAGGGCGGCGTCATAATACTCCATTTTTTCACGGGTTGCGTTTCTTACAAGCACGGTAAACTCATCGCCGCCCCAACGGCACAGAAATTCATCTGCGCCCATGGTTTTCTGCAATATCCCGGCAAATTCCGTAATTATTCTGTCTCCGGTTTTATGGCCCAAGGTATCGTTTGTATGCTTCAGGCTGTTCAGGTCGAGCATCATTATACCGACAGATTCCTTTTCAAGCACGGCTTCTTCCACAAACTCGTCCCAACGGGCCTTGTTATAAAGTTTGGTTTTCTGGTCAATATATGCTTTTTTGTTAATATTAAGAATTGTGTCCGACAGATAGTAAACCGCATATATGATAAGGGCGCACAGGGTAACCATCATGCCGGAGGAAGTGCCGCGAATATAGAAAAATACCAAATCGGAAACGGCACCCACAACCAAAAGAATAATAAACAGCATGGTATGGTGGTCCCCTTTGCCATTACGCAAAGTCATACAAACAGTTACGACAAGCACCAATATATCAATAATGAGCATCACATGGCAAACCGTCAGCATTTCCCGCAAATCCGCAACGCCGAAAATCTGACATACAAGCACGCCAAAGGCCGCAAGGCAGGTTATTATTGCGGAAATTCTCAAAGCAACGCTCCCGCTTCCCATATGGTGATCGTCTATAAACATCAGCATGGGAACCGCAACGATAAACAGCACCGCTATTGTTATATATCCCAGCGCCATTGTATGCTCTCTGAAAATGACAGAGGAATAACGGACATCCGTAATACGCCAAATTCCTATCAGCAGCGAGAAATTCCCCAGGTAAAACAAATCTCTTGAGGAAGTGTTTTTCGTAAAAATAAAGTATAGCTGAACAGCTATAAACACAAGTCCCAGTATCACACACAAAACGGTCAGCAAAAGCTGGGGCAGGTCTGCGTTTAACTGTTGCATAAAAACGGAATATTCCGGACCCACTTTGAATTCTATTTCCCTGTTCAGGACACTTTTATAAACGGGAGTCACCGTTACGGTGACCTGCCGTCCCTCGTCAGACGGGTATACGGGTATTACAACCCAGTTACTGCTGGGGGATGAGCCTATACGGTTATTTTCGTCAGGCGCCAAGCTGTAAACAAGCTCGCCGTCGAAGCGAACATCCGCATAGCTGTGAACAAGATAAAATACAAGGCAGGCTTCGTTTGTGTCCGTGTTTTCCAAGGTCCAGCTGTATTCCCTGCGAACGCCCATGGGAGCGGAGGAGTCCTCAAGCTCCGTTTTAGTGTAGTTTTCAACCTTTTGCACCGGAGCCGTCTCCCGTGCAGAAAACACCCTGATATTTTCAAAAGCAAGCATATATACGGCAAAGGCAATGAACAGCACGCATAATGCGGCATACATAATATCAGTTGCCTTTTTAAGTGCCGTTTCTTTTTTCAATATTAACACCTCTGATACGGTAATTCTTTATTTCTACCATTGTATCATAATTATGACAAACATTCAAGCGTTTTCACATAAAACTTCATTTTCGGCAAGTATGTGACAGAAAGCAGTAAATATATGACATTTTAATGCTTTTTATATAAAAACCGGATTTTCGGAAAACAAGAAAAAATTAAAAGCCCCGGACGGCTTTGCCGTCGGGGCCTTACGAATGCCATAATCATTTCAGAGTAATATAATCCTCGGGTTCCGTAACAGTGCCGCCGTCCTTAATATACGCCGTCCATTCGTCCTTCACTCTTACTTCGGAATTTTCAAACACACGGCTTTCATCCTGAAGCAAGGAAGCCATATTTGCCGCCGTATTAAGGCAGGTCACCGTAAAGGTGTCCCCGTCCTTGATTTCCTTGCCGTCCCTTAAGACACGCTTCAAAACATACGCTCCGTCTTTTTCCTGCACATCAATTGAAATGCCGCTTACTGTGGGCAGAGAGCCACGGTTAATAGGGTTAAATCCGCCCTCGATGCCCTCCACATAGGCTTTGACGGTTTCCTTCAGCTCGGCGCCGGTCATTTCCCTGTGCCATGCCTCCAAAGGATTCGGCATTATCATATTTCCCACAGCTTTTTCCGTGTAATCCACCTTAAACACCGAACCTGTAAAGCTGTTTGCAGGTGCTATCAGCACGTCGGTGCCGTAATGCCCACGCAGGGAGTTTGCCATAGCGGAATAGGATGCATTACCGCCCTTTCTGTGGAAAATATTAGAGTATCCCTTTTCCAAAGACAGCACGGTCTCGTCGGGAGTGTTATCGGTATCTCTCAGCTGAGAGTCAAAAGCCTCATATGCCTGCTTTGAGTCGTATTCGCCCGAGAGCATTTTTGTGACAACATTCTTTGACACGGAGAAAAAGTCGTTGGAGGCTATACGGATATACAGATGGTTTTGGTCAATCAGCGGTTTTATGTTATCAAGATAAGGAGACAGCTGAAGATCTATGTTCTGACTGTATGCTATTACATTTCCGCCGTTGGACAGGAAATTCTGCGCTTTTTCGGAAAGCATCACGTTCAAAACCTGCATTGCCTTTTCCTGTCGGGTTTTATCCTTTGCCAGTTCACCGTTCAGCGCTACCTGGAACTGAGGATAGGTCAACAGCCACTGCTCGCCGTTCTGTCCGAAATAGGGCAGAAATACTGCGTCAACGCCGTTGTTTTGAAACTCAATCGTGTTCCATCCGCCGGACCGGATAATTGCCGCCTTACCCTCGCTGAACATATTTATCACAGGAGTATAGTCAAGCTCTGCGTCATCGGCGGTGAGCCTCGTATCCTTGATAAACTGCTCCATTCGCTCAAATGCCTCAGGCCAGATTGTGTCATCAAGGCCAAGGATGCTCATATCATCGGGATCCTCATAGCCGCTGCGCCACATACTTCCCTCCAGGGAGACGATTTCGGGAATGGACAGTCCCTGCAAAATCTCCATGCAGGTATAGTCATAGGAGAAATCGGCAACAAATCCCCTAATCCCCGCTTTTTCAAATTCCCGGCAGGCATACACAAAGCTATCGTAATCAGTAGGCAACGGAATATTGTACTGCTCAAAAAGCCCTCTGTTGGCAACGAATCCGTCTAAATCACCGCACATGGGAAGCCAGTTGACCGTGCCGTCCGTATTGGTGAAATTTTCGAGATAGGAATAGTATACGGATCCCGCCGCCTCGGTTGTGGACAAGTCCAGCAAACTGTCCTTCAGCTCCGCAGCATCATGCAGAGAAAAGCGGCGGCAGGTAATAATATCAGGCAAAGCCCCGTTCTCATTCATAAACTTGTAGAAATCCAGGTCATTGTTTCCCACAACAAACTGAATATTAACATCGGGAAGCTGTTCCTGAATATACGGAGCGTAGTCGTTATACAGAGCGGTGCTCCACAAATAGACAGTTATAGTGTCTGCATCTTCTCTCGCCGTGTTTCTCGCACTGCAACCGGACAAAAGCGACAGCAGAAGCATCACCGCCGAAACAACCGATATGAGGCTTATTCCTTTTCTGTTCTTCATAATACTTGCGTTTCCTTCCCGATACCCTTTTGCCGGTAAAACGGTTCTACCGCGGAATATCTTTTTCTTTGTTTATATCCGCTTATTAATACGGTATAATTTTTCCAATATATCAGTTTTGATAGTATAAGTATATCATTTGGTATTATGTTTGTCAAGACAAGTATACGGATTAAGGTATCAAAATAGATGTCGGAGTGAAATTGTGATGTGGACTTGAGCCGACAAGAAAACACACAGGTGATATATCGCTGACGCGATATGATATAATCCTTGATAATTATGAAATGTTCCTTTTCAAACAGATTATAATATATAATCTGTTTGAAATCAATGCGAAGCATTGCATATCATCAAAACGAAGTTTTGTAAATCATCAACGGTGATAACCGTTGTATATCATCAAGCCGACAGACTTTTTATGCACACCTAACGGTAATACTCTTTACTTTCCATATAGACCTCCGTTAATAGCTTCTGTTATGTTTTGTCGCACTTTAGTCCTGTTTTGTCAGCTCATAAACCTTTCCAGGAACTGCCGTATCGTTTCCTCCTACAAGAGTCAAGGTACTGTTTTGCACGGTAAAACTGTAAGTGCTGTCGTGGGCGGATTCGTTTATAAAATCTATGTAAAGCTGGTTTCCGTTGATTTCATACTTAAAGTCGTAGGAAGCGGACGGCAGCATCATCGCTCCGGCTCCCTTTCCGTTAAATTCATAGGCAGTGGTCCCGTCATAATTCCATTTGCCGGCAAGTGCATCTGTTCTGCCGGAGCAGCCTTTACAAATCGGCACAATAATCAGAACAACGAAAAGAAGCGCTAATAATGAGACAATCACGGTTCTTTGCCTTTTTCTTCGCTTTATTGCGGTTTTGCGTGTAGGGGAGAGATACCTGCCTTTACTTTTTTGAGCTTGTCTTTTGTATTCGGTTTGATTTGATGTGCGGACAGTCCGTTTGGCGTCAGTTGGATTTTGGGAAACCTGCCGAGACTACAAATGGTTCTGCCGCATTTGAGCTTGATTATTTCTTTCTGACGAAGGCAAAGGTGCTTTGTCAAATGTTCTGAGTATTTCTTCAATTACTTTTTCTTGTTCGTCCATTTGGTTTCTCCTTATTCGGTTTCTTTCCGAAAACCGGCAAAGCGCCTTTCTTTACCGCCTTTCGGAAAGGGATTTCCGAAGAAATCCTTTTCATAAGGAGAAGGCGGCAGCGGAAGCTCCGC
>JAQXKW010000239.1 GCA_029010655.1 Clostridia bacterium
TATTCAATACCTGCTGGAGATATTTCTATTATTCCTCCGACGAGGCAAGGAACGAGGGCGTTTTGCTCCGTTACAGAATGATGAACGTGCAGTGCATGTACGACAATGTGAAGGTATATAACTTTGCAAGCACAAAGGACATTGCAATGCCCGATGAAACAGGCGGCGAGGCGGCAGGCGGCAGTGCAGACGCCGTCGAAAACGTCACCGGCGGCGGGGAGATTTCTACCGATAAAGTAACGAAGCGGGACGGGAAATGGTATATTCCCGTTACGGTGAAAAGCGAATATCTCACCGCAACACAGCTTTCCTTTGCGCTTGATTTTGATAAAACCAAGGCTTCGTTTTGCGCTTTGGAGGGGCTTGATGAGGGCACCTACGGAGTGACGGAGACCGACGGGGGAATAGTTATAGACTTTAAGGACTTAACCCGTGTGAAAGGTCTGAAAGCAGGGGATAAATTCTTTGATATAGTGCTGACGGCAAATGACCCTGACGCCGCAAAGGACGACCTGAAGCTGAGACTTTCGGATAAATATACATATTCCGTCGCAACGGGAGATAATATGATAACGGTTATCGTGGGAATTGCTTCGGCGGTAACGGGTATTGTGTTCATTGCGAAAAGGAGAAAAGAAGCGGCTAGCTGCTAGCTGCTAGCGGCTAGCGGCTAGCGGCTAGCGGCGGCGAAGCCGCCCACAGCAGGGGTACAAGTACCCTCGGCAATCTCTACATGCGGTTTGATGTCACCTTCCGTCAGCGGAAATGCGACAATAATTCCGTGGGGTGTGGGCTCCCAAAAACATAACAAAAAATGCACGGCGGATTCCCGCCGTGCATAATTTTTATGTCTTTCAGTCGTTAAAGCCCACACGTGCTTCATAGGTTGTGTGCAGAAGCTCGTGCGCCTTATGAGAATTGGGCTCGCCCAGATACTCGTCGTAGAGCGCTTTAATCTGAGGGTTGTTATGGGACTGGCGGAGCGCCTGTCTTTCGTCCTCGCTGTAAAGCGCGGCGGCTCTCTTTTCCCTGTATGTATCAAGGATATCGTCAGCCTCGTTGGGCATAAAGCAGCTTCTTACCAAAGGCTGTCCGCCGCCTGCCACACAGCCGCCGGGACATCCCATGATCTCTATGAAGTGATACTTTGACTTGCCCTCTCTGATTTCGTCAAGGAGAACCTTTGCATTCTTCATTCCGTGAGCTACCGCAACATTAACTACCGTGCCGTCAATGTCGATAGATGCCTCGCGTATTCCTTCAAGACCTCTGACCTGCTCGAACTTAACAGCCTCGTGCTCCTTTCCGGTGAGCGAATAGTACACAGTACGGAGAGCGGCCTCCATAACGCCGCCGGTAACGCCGAAAATAACGCCGGCGCCCGTGTAATCGCCCATAATGTCAGCATCGTATTCCTCGTCGGGCAGACGGTTGAACATGATACCTGCACGCTTAATCATGCGGGCAAGCTCTCTTGTGGTGAGAACTGCGTCCACATCGGGAAGTCCGTTGACACGGAGCTGTTCTCTCTCTTTTTCGTATTTTTTAGCCGTACAGGGCATAATGGAAACTACGAAAATATCCTTGGGATCGATGCCGCACTTTTCCGCATAGTAGCTCTTAATGATAGCACCCTGCATTTCGTGGGGGGACTTGCAGGAGGAAAGGTGGTCGAGAAGGTCGCCGTAGTTGTACTCGGCGTAGTTTACCCAGCCGGGAGAGCAGGAGGTTATCATGGGGAGTACGCCGCCGTTCTGCAGTCTGTGAAGAAGCTCGGCACCCTCCTCCATAATGGTAAGGTCTGCACCGAAATCGGTGTCGTAAACCTTTTCAAAGCCAAGTCTTCTGAGCGCGGCTACCATTTTGCCGGTAACTGCGGTACCCACGGGCAGGCCGAATTCCTCGCCCAGAGCCGCACGGACTGCGGGAGCAGTCTGCACGACAACGTGCTTGCCCTCCTTCATTGCCTTATCAACCAGAGCTATCTCGCTCTTTTCCATAAGCGCGCCCGTAGGACATACGGAAACGCACTGTCCGCAGAGAATACAGGGAGAGTTTGCCATGGAGCGGTTTTCGGCGGGAGCAACGATTGTTCTGAAGCCTCTGTTTTCAAAGCCCAGAATGCCCATACCGTGGGCGCTCTGACATCTTGCAACACAGCGTCCGCACAGGATACACTTGGAGGTATCGCGGACGATAGAGGGGGTGAGATTATCTACTGTTGCGGGGGTTTTACAGCCCTCGAACATACCTTCTCTTGCGCCGGTAATTTTTGCAACGTGGAGAAGCTCGCACTTGCCGTTTTTGTCGCACTGCTGGCAGTTCTGGCTGTGGTTGGACAGAAGAAGCTCAACGGAAGCGCGGCGAGCGGCAGAAGCGGCGGGAGTGGAAATTTTAATTTCCATGCCCTCGTTTACGGGGTATACGCAGGAGGCAACAAGACCTCTTGCGCCGGTAGCCTCAACAAGGCAGACACGGCATGAGCCGTTGGAACATTCTCCGTGGTTGAAGGCACAGAGG